>JBISJR010000001.1:0-286967 GCA_044442725.1 Enterobacterales bacterium | reverse complement strand
ATTAAATATTTTAAAATCAAAAAATATAATAGCATTTGATTTTGGAACTAAAAATATTGGAGTTGCTATAGGTCAATTTATAACTTGTAAAGCAACACCTCTTAAAAATATAAAAAATAAAAAAAAAACATTATTGATACAAATAGATAAAATATTAAATGAATGGAGACCTTATTTAGTAATAGTTGGTTTACCTTTAAATATGGATGGAAGTGAACAGATTACAACTAATCTTGCACGTAATTTTGCTAATAAAATTAATATTAATTTTGGTTATAATATACAAATGCAAGATGAAAGATTAACAAGTGTAGAAGCACGTGAAAAATTATTTAATAAATTTGGTTATAAATTTTTAAAAAAGGTTGATTCTATTGCAGCTGTAATAATTTTAGAAAATTGGATAAGATTATTTATAAAATAAAATTTTTTAATTTTACTATAATATAAAATATATAAATATTTTAATTTTTAAAACCCCTAAAATATAGGGGTTTTAAAAATTTATAACAATGTAATTTAATTTAATTATTACATCATTCCGCCCATACCGCCCATTCCATTATTCATTCCAGGAGTATTTGTATCTATTTTATCTTCTTTTGGTAAATCTGTTACCATACATTCAGTAGTAATCATAAGACCAGCAATTGATGCAGCATATTGTAGAGCTGATCTAGTTACTTTAGTTGGGTCTAAAATACCCATTTCTATCATATTTCCATATTTTTCTGTTGAAGCATTATAACCAGTATTTCCTTTAGTATTTTTTACTTTGTTTGCTATAACAGATGGTTCTTCTCCTGCATTAGCAACAATTTGACGTAAAGGAGCTTCCATTGATTTACATGCAACTTTTATTCCTACATTTTGATCTTCATTATCACCAATTAAATTTGATATAATATTAGCAACTCTAATTAATGCAACACCACCACCAGCAACAACTCCTTCCTCTACAGCTGCTCTTGTTGCATTAAGTGCATCTTCAACTCTTGATTTTTTTTCTTTCATTTCTACTTCAGTTGCTGCTCCGACCTTAATAACAGCCACTCCGCCAGCTAATTTTGCTATACGTTCTTGTAATTTCTCACGATCATAATCAGAAGTTGCATCTTCACGTTGTTTATTAATTTGAGATACTCTTTTATTTATCATCAATTTATCACCAGACCCATCAATAATAGTTGTAGTATCTTTAGTAATAATAACTTTTTTAGCCTGACCCATTTCTTGTATTGTTGTTTTTTCCAATTCTAATCCAATTTCTTCCGAAATAACAGTACCAGATGTAAGAATTGATATATCTTGTAACATAGATTTTCTTCTATCACCAAAACCTGGAGCTTTAACAGCTGCTACTTTTACTATACCTCTCATATTATTTACTACTAATGTAGCTAAAGCTTCTCCTTCAACATCTTCTGCTATTATCATTAAAGGTTTTCCTGATTTAGCTATATCTTCTAATAAATTTAACATTTCTCTTATATTTGATATTTTTTTATCTGAAAGTAAAATATAAGGATTTTCTAATTCAACAATTCCAGTTTCTGGTTTATTAATAAAATAAGGAGATAAATAACCACGATCAAATTGCATTCCTTCAACAACATCTAATTCATCTTGTAATCCTGAACCTTCTTCTACTGTTATAACACCTTCTTTTCCTACTTTAGAAACTGCTTCTGCTATTAAAGAACCTACTGTTTCATCCGAATTTGCAGATATAGTACCTACTTGGGCAATTGATTTAGAATCAGAACAAGGTACTGATAATTTTTTTAATTCTTTTACAGCAGCAATAACTGCTTTATCTATACCACGTTTTAAATCCATAGGGTTCATTCCAGCAGCTACAGCTTTCATTCCTTCACTAACTATAGACTGAGCTAAAACAGTAGCAGTTGTAGTACCATCACCAGCAGAATCATTAGCTTTAGATGCTACTTCTTTTACCATTTGTGCACCCATATTTTCAAATTTATCTTCTAATTCAATTTCTCTGGCAACTGAAACACCATCTTTAGTTATTGATGGTGATCCAAAAGATTTATCTAAAACAACATTTCTACCTTTAGGACCTAATGTTACCTTTACAGCATCTGCTAAAATGTTAACACCTCTAAGCATTTTAGAACGAGCATCATTTCCAAATTTTACATCTTTAGCTGTCATTTTTAATTTTCCTTAAATATAATTATTTAAATATATATAAATTCAGACTAATTTTCAATAATTGCTAAAATATCACTTTCAGACATTATTAAAACTTCTTCTTTATCTATTTTTTCAACTTTTACACCATAACCATCATTAAAAATAACAATATCACCTATTTTCACATCTAAAGATTTTATTTTACCATTATCTAAAAAACGACCTTTACCTACAGCTAAAACTTCTCCATGAGTAGATTTTTCTGCAGCAGAACCTGTTAAAACAATACCACCTGATGATTTTGCTTCAACTTCTTTACGTTTTACAATAACTTTATCATGTAATGGACGAATTTTCATTTAAACCCCAAATTTAACAATTTATGTTATTTTTATGATTTTTATTAATTAAACTTAATATTAAATAATATGGTATCTTTTGTTATTGCTTCAATGGGGTTAAATATTTTTATTTATATATAAAATATAATTTTAATATTAATAATATTTTTAAAATAAATTAAATTAAATTTATTTAAATTTTATTTAAAATAAAATTAATAATTTAATTGTTTAAATATATAATTTTATTATTATTAATTATTTTTTTAAAAAAAAATTAAAATAAATTATTTATATATTTAATATATATTAAATATTTTATTATTTTTTAATACTTTTCTTTTATAGTAGATTTTACTATTTCTACAAAAGAATTAGGATTTAATGAAGCATTTCCTACAATTAAACCATCAATATCAGGTTTTTGAAGAAAAAATTTAGCATTTTTAGAATTAACTGAACCACCATATTGTATAATTATTTGTTTAGATATTTCTATATCATATTTAGAAATATAATCTCTAATAAATTTATGAACTTTTTGTACATAATTAGGTGTTGCTGATTGACCATTTCCTATTGCCCATATAGGTTCATATGCAATAACACTATTATATAATGATTCAATACCTAAATTTTTTATTATTTTATCAATTATATTAATACATACATTTTTTGTTTGTCCTTTTTCTTTATCTTCTAAATTCTCACCTACACATATTATTGGTATAATTGATTCTTTCTTTAAAAGAGATAATTTTTTAATTATAAGCTCATCATTTTCATTATGATTATAACGTCTTTCTGAATGTCCTATTATGGTATATTTAACACCTATATCTTTTAACATTTTAACTGATGTTTCACCAGTAAATGGACCAAATAAATGAATATCTACATCTTGAGATCCTAAAAAAATCTTAGATTGATTTAATTTTTTTTTAGCCATATCTAAATAAACATAAGGCGGAGTGATTACTACATTACATATTTTTTTAATTTTATTTAAATTATCATTTAAAACCATTATCATTTCATTAACTATGTATTTTGTACCATTTAATTTCCAGTTTCCAACAATTAGTGGATATCTCATTTTTATTCCTATAAAAATTTTAATAACAAATTAAAATTTAAAAATATTTTAATAATTTTATTTTAAAAACTACCAATAATTTTCTATTGTTATATTTCCATATTTATTAAACAAATTTTTTTTCATACATTTAAAATTTTCTAATATGTTTTTAGTATCTCTTATCATATTAGGATTTCCACATAACATTACATGACTGTCTTTTGAATTAATATTTAAATTAATTGAATATTCTAATAAACCACTGTATATTAGTAAAGGTATTCTTCCTGAAATTGATTTATATGATTTTTCTCTACTTATTATTTTTTGTATTAATAATTTATTTTTATATTTATTTTTAAGTATTTTAATTTTATTTTCATAACTAAATTCTTTATTTAATCTTACAGCATGTATTAAAATTATTTTTTCAAATTTATTTATACCTTCTTCTTGATCTAATATTGATAAATATGGACCTATTGCTGTTCCTGTTGATATCATCCATAAATTTTTACATGATTTAATATTTTTTAAAATAAAAGAACCTAAAGATTTTTTTCTAATATAAATATTATTTTCTTTTTGTAAAATATTTAAGTATTTACTCATTTTTCCTTTTTTAATAGAAACTAAATAAAATTCCAAATTATTAGATTTTGGTGCATTTACATAAGAATAAGATCTATTTATATATTTTTTATTAATTTTTAATCTTAATTTTGTAAATTGACCAGCTATAAAAAAATCAACAGGAGCATTTAAAATTAAAGTAAAAATATTTTCTGTCCAATGTTTTATATTAATAATATTGCCTTTTACCCATGTATTCATAAAATTTATCTCTTTAATTATATTTTAAATTTTTAATTAAATTTAAAATAAATATTTATAATTTATTTATAAATTATATTTATTTTAAAATAAAATTAATTGTAATTTAAATTACAATTAATTTTATATATAAATAAATATTTATATTTAAATTAAAAATTAAAGTATAAATTTACTTAAATCTTCTTTTAAAATTAATTTATTTAAATGTTTCATTACAAATATTTTATCTATTAAAATATTTTTTCCTTTATATTTACATATATCATAAGATATATCTTCCATTAAAATTTCTATTACAGTATGAAGACGTCTTGCTCCAATATTTTCTTTATGTTCATTTATTTTCCAAGCAGATTTAGCTATGCATTTTATTCCATCTTTAGTAAAACTAATATTTATTCCATCAGTTTTCATTAATGATATATATTGATTAGTAATAGATGAATTTGGTTCTGTTAAAATTCTTTCAAAATCTTTAGATTTTAACATATCTAATTCTACCTTAATTGGTAATCTACCTTGTAATTCAGGTATAAGATCTGAAGGACTTGAGATTTGAAAAGCACCAGATGCAATAAATAAAATATAATCTGTTTTAACCATTCCATGTTTTGTAGATACTGTACAACCTTCTAATAAAGGTAAAAGATCTCTTTGAACACCCTCTCTAGAAATATCAGGACCGTAAGATTCTCCTATTTTACATATTTTATCTATTTCATCAATAAAAACAATTCCATTTTGTTCTACATATTCAATTGATTTTTCTTTTATATTTTCAGGATTTAAAAGTTTGTTAGATTCTTCTTTTGTTAATAATATTAAAGCTTCTTTTATTTTGATTTTTCTTATTTTTTTTTTATTACCAGAAATATTTTTAAACATTAATTGTAATTGATTTGTCATTTCTTCCATACCTGGTGGTGCCATTATCTCTAAACCTAGAGATGAAGATAAATTAATTTCTATTTCTTTATCATTTAATTTACCTTCACGTAAATTTTTTCTAAATTTTTTTCTAGTATTTTTATAAATTTCATTTTTTTCTTTTGTTTTAATTAAATCTATATTATATGGTATAATTATATCTAATATACGATCTTCTGCAAGTAATTTTGCATTCAATCTATTTTTTTTAATATATCTATTCTTTACCATTTTAAAAGATGTGTCGGTTAAATCTCTTATTATTGAATCTACCTCTTTACCCACATAACCAACTTCTGTAAATTTAGTTGCTTCAACTTTAATAAAAGGAGAATTTGCTAATTTAGCTAATCTTCTTGATATTTCAGTTTTACCTACACCTGTTGGGCCTATCATTAATATATTTTTTGGTTTTATTTCATTTCTTAATTTTTTTTCAATTTTTATACGTCTCCAACGATTTCTTAATGCTATTGCAACTGCTTTTTTTGCTTTTTTTTGACCTATAATATGACAATCTAATTCTTTTACTATTTCCATTGGTGTTAATTTAGACATTTTTATAATCCTTAATCTTTTTTTTTATATTTTAATTCTTCAATAGTATAAAAATTATTAGTGTATATACAAATATTACTAGCTATATTTAATGATTTTTTAACTATTTCAATAGCACTAAGATCAGTATTTTTTAATAATGCTATTGCTGCAGATTGTGCATAATTACCACCTGAACCTATTGCAATAATATTATTTTCAGGCTGAATAACATCTCCATTTCCACTAATAATAATAGATGATTTTTCATCTGCAACAGCTAATAAAGCCTCTAAACGTCTTAATAAACGATCATTTCTCCAGTCTTTAGCTAATTCAACAGCAGATTTTATTATTTGTCCTTGATAAGAATCTAATTTACGTTCAAAGAGTTCAAATAAAGTAAAAGCATCAGATGTACCACCTGCAAAACCTGCTATAACACTTTTATTATGCAATCTTCTTATTTTTTTTACATTATTTTTCATTACAGTGTTGCCTATAGTTGCTTGTCCATCTCCGCCCATTACAACACATTTATTACGTCTTACACTTAAAATTGTTGTCATTATAAAATCCTTAAAAAAAAATTTATTAAATTTTAAATATTTTTTAAAAATTTTATTAAATTTATATTTTAAAAAAAAAATATTAAATATATAATTTTTATTAAAATTTTAAAAATATAATATTATTTATTTTAATAATACATGATATTATATTTTTTATATAAATAAAGCAATAAATTTATTTAAAATATTAAATAAATATTAATATATATTAAATATAAATATAAAAATTTTAATTTTAAATATATTTAATATTTTATTATTAAAATTAAATTTTATAAAAATTTTAAAATTTAAAAATTTTACTTTGAATAATAAATTAGGTATATAATGAAAAAAAATATACATCCAAATTATAAAAGTTTAACTGTATTATGTTCTTGTGGGAATATTATAAAAACTTATTCTACAATTTTTATTGAAAATCTAAATATAGATATATGCAGTTCTTGTCATCCATATTTTACAGGTAAGCAACGCAAAATAAATATTGGTGGAAGAATTGATAAATTTAATAAACGTTTTAATTTTTAAAATAAATAACATTTTAAAAAAAAATTATTTTAATTAATTTAATATTTAAATATTATGAAATATGATGGACATTTAATATTTTCTTTATCAATATCTATTTTATCAAAAAAAATTTCTATTACAAATACATTAGGCAATGGTGATTGGTGGCATATAATACCAGGTGCATTATTAACATGTTTGCTTCCAGATATAGATCATCCTAAATCTTTTATTGGTGAAAAAATAAAATGGTTATCAAAACCTTTAAATAAAACATTAGGTCATCGTGGATTTACTCATAGTTTATTTATATTAATATCTTTTATATTTTTTTTTAAAATAAATTATTTTAAAAAAAAATATATTCCTATAGATTCATTTCAATCTATGATACTTGGTTATACAAGTCATATTATTGCAGATATATTAACTCCATCAGGAGTTCCTATATTTTGGCCTTTTAAATGGAGATTAATATTACCAATATTAAATTCAAACAAATATAAAGAAAAAATTTTATGTATTTTTTTATTTTTTTTTGCTTTAGTATATTAAATATTAATTTATATATATAAATTAATATTTAATAAATTTTAAAATTTAAATAATTTTTTTATTTATAAAAAAATTAACTTTAAAAAAAATTAATTTGGAGATTTTAATGGTATCTATAAAATCTATTGTAAATGCTATAAGATTTTTAAGTATTGATGCAATAAGTAATGCAAATTCTGGACACCCAGGTGCTCCAATGGGTATGTCAGATATTGCTGAAGTTTTATGGCGTGATTATATAAAACATAATCCATCTAATCCAAAATGGATTAATCGTGATCGTTTTATTTTATCAAATGGTCATGCATCTATTTTATTATATAGTATATTACATCTTACTGGTTATGATATTTCAATAGAAGACATTAAAAATTTTCGTAAAATTAATTCTAAAACACCAGGGCATCCAGAATGTTTTAATACAAAAGGTATAGAAGTAACAACTGGTCCATTAGGTCAGGGTATAGCTAATGCAGTAGGAATAGCAATAGGAGAAAGAACTTTATCTAATCAATTTAATAGATTAAATTTTAAAATTATTGACCATTATACATATTTATTTATGGGTGATGGTTGTTTAATGGAGGGAATATCACATGAAGCTTGTTCTTTGGCAGGAACATTAAAATTAGGAAAATTAATTGCGTTTTACGATAATAATGGAATATCAATAGATGGAAAAATAGAAAATTATTTTAATGATAATACATCTTCTCGTTTTAAATCATATGGCTGGCATGTTATAAAAAATATCAATGGTCATAATAGAATATCTATTAAATCAGCTATAGAAAATGCAAAAAATGTTAAAAATAAACCTTCTATTATTATATGTAATACTATTATTGCATTTGGTTCTCCATCAAAATCAGGAAAACCAGAAGCTCATGGTTCACCTTTAAATAACAAAGAAATAAATGATACACGTAAAAATCTTAATTGGAAATATCCTCCTTTTGTAATTCCAAAAGATATATATATAAGTTGGAATGCTAAAAAATTAGGTAAAAATAATGAACTAAAATGGAATAAAAAATTTGATATTTATAAAAAAAAATTTCCAGAACTTTCAAAAGAATTAATTAGAAGAATATCAGGTAATTTACCAATAAATTGGAAAAAATATATAAAAAAAATTATTAAAAATATTGAAAAAGATTCAAATAAATTATCAGGTCGTAAATCATCTCAAAATTTTCTAGAATTGGTTGGACCAGTTCTTCCTGAATTAATTGGTGGATCGGCTGATTTATCTAATAGTAATTTAACAATGTGGTCAAAATCAAAATCAATATTTAAAAATCATGATGGAAATTACATACATTATGGAGTTAGAGAATTTGGCATGACAGCTATAGCTAATGGTATATTTAAATATGGAGGATTTTTACCATATACTTCTACTTTTTTAGTATTTTCAGATTATGCAATTAATGCTATAAGAATGTCTGCTATTATGAAATGTCATCATATTATGATTTATACACATGATTCAATTGGTTTAGGAGAAGATGGTCCAACTCATCAACCAATAGAACAATTATCTCATTTAAGAATGATTCCAAATTTAAGTACTTGGCGACCTTGTGATCAATTAGAAACTTTTTTTTCTTGGAAATTTGCTATAGAAAGAAATAAAGGACCTACCGCTATAGTATTATCTCGTCAAGATTTAATTTGTCAAAAAAGAAAAAAAAAATATATTATTAATATATCAAGAGGAGGTTATATAATCAAAGATTGTGATTGTGTTCCAAATTTAATTATAATTTCAACAGGATCAGAAATAAATTTAGCAATAAATTCTTATTATTATTTAAAATATATAGGTTATAAAGTTAGGGTTGTATCTATGCCATCAACAGATACTTTTGATTTACAAGAAAAAAATTATAAAGAATTTGTATTACCTAAAAAAGTAAAATCAAGAATTGCAATTGAGGCTGGAATTTCAGATTTTTGGTATAAGTATACAGGATTAAATGGTTCAATAATAGGTATAAAAACTTTTGGTAAATCAGGTTCTCCTAAAGAATTGTTTAATTTATTCAAATTTAACTTAAAAAATGTATTAAATGAAGCAAAAAAAATTATTAGTTAATAATTTAATTATATATTTAATATTTAAAAATTAATTTTTTAACTTAATTATTAAAATAATCATATATATTAATTTAATTTTAAATAAAATTTATTATTGTTTTAAATTTATAATTAATTAAATTTAATTTATTTAATTAAATAATTAATTTTTATTTTTAAAAAATTAAAATGTTTAAGGTTTTTCTATGAATTATAATTTATTTAAAAGCTTAAACAAAAAACAGATGGAAGCTGTTAAATCATCTAAAAGTAATTTATTAATAATTGCTGGAGCTGGTAGTGGTAAAACTAATGTTTTAGTAAATAAAATTGTATGGATTATTAAAATTAATAAATGTTTACCTGATTCAATAATGGCTGTTACTTTTACAAATAAAGCTGCAGAAGAAATGAGATATAGACTTAAAAATATAATTGGTGAAAAAGAAAAAAAAATATGGATTGGAACTTTTCATGGATTAAGTAATCGTATATTAAGAAATAATTATAAAGATGCAAATCTTCCAAAAGATTTTCAAATTTTAGATAATGAAGATCAATTGAAATTAATTAGTCGTTTAATAATTTCTATGAAACTTGATTTAAAAAAATGGAATCCTAATAAATTAATGTTATATATAAATAACAAAAAAGATAAAGGAATAAGACCATTTATTAAAAATAATAATAAAAATTATTATAAAAAAATAAAACAAAATATTTATAAACAATATCAAGATTTATGTGATGAAATAGGTTTAGTAGATTTTTCTGAACTATTAATAAGATCTTATGAAATGTTTATTAAAAAGCCTTATATAATTAATAAATATCATAAACGTTTTAAAAATATTTTAGTAGATGAATTTCAAGATACAAATATAATTCAATATTATTGGATTAAAATTTTAAAAAATATAAATTGTAATTTAATTATTGTTGGTGATGATGATCAATCTATTTATGGTTGGCGTGGAGCAAATATAGAAAATATATATAAATTTTTAGAAGATTATCCTAATACTAAAACAATAAGACTAGAACAAAATTATAGATGTACAAATAATATATTAAAAGCTGCAAATTCTCTTATATCAAATAATAATTTTAGATTAGGTAAAACATTATGGACTAAATGTGAATTAGGTGATCCAATTAATATATATTCTGCTTATAATGAAATAGATGAAGCTAATTTTATAGTAAATAAAATTAAAATAGCTAAAAATAAAAAAACATCTTTAAAAGAATTTGCTATTTTATATAGAAGCAATTCACAATCAAAAATTTTAGAAAAACATTTAATAAAAATTAATATTCCTTATTTAATTTACGGAGGTATTAGATTTTTTGAAAGAAAAGAAATTAAAAATACTTTGTCTTATTTAAGATTAATTTTAAATCGTAATGATGATATTGCATATGAAAAAATTATAAACACTCCAAATAGAGGTATAGGGGAAAAAACAATAAATTTAATTAAAAAAACATCTAAAAATTTAAAAATAAATCTTTGGAAATCAACTTGTTATTTGGTCAAAAAAAATGTTTTAAATAAAAATATAAATACATCAGTTTTAAATTTTATAAATCTTATAAATAAATTATCTAAAGAAATAAATAATTTACCTATACATATCAAAATTAATTTAATTATTAAAAATTCTGGACTTTTAAAAATGTATGAAAATGAAAAAAATAAAAAAAATAATTCAAAGTTAGAAAATTTATCAGAACTTATTAATATTACAAAAAAATATAATGATATTAATGGAATATCTGAAAATTCAATTAAAGAATTTATTTCTAGTTCAACTTTAGATTCAATAAATTTCAAAAATTATAAAAATACTGAAGCAGTGTCATTAATGACAATACATGCCTCAAAAGGTTTAGAATTTAAACAAATATTTATTATTGGAATGGAAGAAGGTATATTTCCTAATCAAATATCAATAAATTCAATAGAAAAACTAGAAGAAGAACGCAGATTAGCATATGTTGGAATAACAAGAACTATTAAAAAATTAACAATTACATATGCAAAAAATAGAAGAATATATGGTAAAGATAAAAAAACAAAACCATCAAGATTTATAAAAGAAATTCCATTTTCATGTATTAAAAATATTAATGTAAATTATAAATATAAAAAAAAATTTATTATAGGTAAAAAAGTAAGACATAATAAATTTGGTTATGGAATTATTATTAAAATTAATAATATTGACAATAATAAAATTATGCATGTAAAATTTAATAATAAAATAATAAAATTTTTTACTTCAAAATATGATTATTTTGAATTAATTAATTAATATTAAATATTAAATATAATAATTAAAATTATATTTAATATTTAATATTAATTAATTTATAAAAAATTAATAATTTATTAAATTAATTTTGATTAAAATTAATTTACCGGTCTTTATAAGACCGGTAAAGTTAAACTATAAGCCGGATTCTGTTTTTGACAGTCATTAATCTGGACTATTTTTCACAAAATAGTTCTAATCAGCTTACCCGAGGATTAAATGCGAGCAACACTATTAACCTCATATTTAGCTTTTCTCCAGGTGGAGTTTACATTGCCACTATTGTTACCATTAGCGCGGTATGCTTTTACCATACCTTTTCACCCTTACCTTAAATAAATAAGGCGGTTTTTTTTCTGTTGTACTTGTCGTAGGTTTTACCTCCCAGTTATTATCTGGCACCATGCTCTATGGAGTCCGGACTTTCCTCTTTTTAAAATATTTAATAAATATATATAAAAAGCGACTGTCTGTTTAACTTAAATATAAAATATTTAATATTTAAATAAATTTTTCATTATAAATTAGTATAAATATTTATTTTTTATCTTTAATATATTTTAAAAAGTTTTTATATAATAAATTTTTTTTAACAAAATGAATATTTGAAGTTAATTCAATAGATTTTTTAAATGTTAGTTCATTAAAAAGTAATTTAAAAGTATTTAGAATTTTTTTATTTATAATATTTTTATTTTTTTTATATCCTTCTACTATAATAGATATTTCACCTTTATATCTTGTTTTATCTTCTTTTAACCATTTTAAAATTTTTTTAATTGTAGAACCATATATTGTTTCCCAATATTTTGTAATTTCACGTGCTATTACAATATATCTAACCCCCCCCCAATATTTTTTCATATATTTTAATGTTTTAATTATTCTTAATGAAGATTCATAAAAAATTAATGTTCTAGTTTCTGTTTTTAAAGATTTTATAAAATTTATACGTTCTTTTTTTTTAGATGGAATAAAACCTTCATAACAAAATCTATCTGATTTTATTCCAGAACCTGATAATGCTGTAATTGCTGCACAAGCCCCTGGTAATGGTATAACACGAAAACCTAATTTATAACAATTTTTTACAATATAATAACCAGGATCATTAATAATAGGAGTACCTGCTTTACTTACAATTGCTATACTTTTACCTTCTTTTAATTTTGATAAAAAAAAATTTGTTTTTTTTTTTCATTAAATTTATTAAAAGAAAATATATTATTTTTAATAGAAAAAAAATTTAATAAAATATTAGTATTTCTTTTATCTTCTGATGCTATTATATTTACTTTTTTTAAAATTAATAAAGCACGTATTGTTATATCTTTAATGTTTCCAATAGGTGTTGGAATAATATATAATGTTGATTTTAAAATATTTTCTTTTTTACATTTATTCATATTTTTATATATTTTTTAAATTTTAATATATATGATAAATTTAAATATTTAAATTTTATATAATATATTTTTATAAATTATTTTAATTAAAAATTAATATTTTAATAAAATATTAATTTTTAATTAAAATATTTATATTATTTATTTAATTAAATTTTTTAAAAAAAAATAATTAATATTTTTATATTAACGTTTAGAAAATTGAGGTTTACATCTAGATTTACGTAAACCAACTTTTTTTCTTTCTACAATTCTAGAATCTCTAGTTATAAATCCCTCTTTACGAAGTTCTTTTCTATAATTTTTATTATATTTTATTAAAGCTCTAGATATACCATGACGAATTGCTTCTGATTGACCAGTTGTACCACCACCTTTAACAGTTATATATAAATCTATTTTTTTTAAAATTTTAAATAAATTTAAGGGTTGATAAATAGTATTTATAGAAGATTTTAAATTGAAATAATTTTCAATACTATTATTATTAATAATAATAATTCCTTTTCCTTTTTTAATAAAAACTCTAGCTGAAGAACTTTTACGTCTACCAGTTGCATAATATTTATTTTTAATCATTTTATATTTCCAATTAAATTATTAAAACTTTAGGTTTTTGTGATTGATGTTTATGTTTAAAATCATGATAAATTTTAAGTTTTTTTAACATATTACGACCTAATATTCCTTTTGGCAACATTCCTTTTACAGCATTTTTAATAATTGAATTTGGATTTTTTAATAATTTATCTTTAAATAAGATTTTTTTCAATCCACCAATATATCCACTATGTTTATAGTAAATTTTTTTATTAAATTTATCTCCTGTTACTTTAATTTTATTTGAATTAATTACTATTACATAGTCTCCATTATCTAAATTTGGAATATATTCAGGTTTATTTTTACCACTTAAAATAATTGATAATTTAGTTGCAACTCTTCCAAGTATTTTATCTTTAACATCTAAAATGTACCATTCTTTAATAATTTTTTTATTTAATAATAAATTTTTCATTATATATTCTTAATATTAATTTTTTAAAAAAATAAAATTTATATTTAAATATATATTATATAATATATATTTAATATATTTTAATTAAATTTTAAATTAAATTATATTTATAATATTTAATTTTGAAATATAATAATATTAATAATATATATTATATAAATAATATATAAATTATATTTATATATAATAATAATTATTAAAATAAATATATTAAAATTTATAATATTTAAATATTTAAAATTTTAAAAAATATTAAATTAATAATAATATTACTTTATTAAAATAATGAAAAAAAAATATAATTACAAAAATATAGAAAAAAATTTATATAAAGAATGGGAAAAAAATGGTTATTTCAAACCAAATAATAAATTAAATGAAAGTTATTGTATTATATTACCTCCTCCAAATATAACAGGATCTTTACATATTGGACATGCATTTCAACATACAATAATGGATATTTTAATACGTTATAACAGAATGAAAGGAAAAAATACGCTTTGGAAAATGGGAACTGATCATGCAGGAATAGCTACACAAATATTAGTAGAAAAAAAAATATATATTGAGGAAGGAAAAAGTATTAAAGATTATAATAGAAAAAATTTTATAAATAAAATATGGGAATGGAAAGAAAAATATGGTAATAAGATTTCAAATCAGATTCGTAGATTAGGTAGTTCAGTAGATTGGAATAAAGAAAGATTCACTATGGATGATAAAATGTCTTTTTCTGTTAAAACAGTTTTTATAAAATTATACAATGATAATTTAATTTATAGGGGCAATAGATTAGTAAATTGGGATCCAAAATTAAAAACTGCTATTTCAGATTTAGAAACAGAATATCGTTATTCATATAAAAATACTTGGTATATTCGTTATTTTTTATATAATTATGAATGTACTGATGAGGGTTTTAATTATTTAGTTGTATATACTACAAGACCAGAAACTATTTTTGGAGATTCTGCTTTAGCAGTAAATCCAAAAGACAAAAGATATAAAAATTTAATAGGTAAATTTGTATTAATACCAATTATTAATAAAATTATACCTATAATAGGAGATTATTATGTAAATATAAATAAAGGCACAGGTTGTGTTAAAATAACACCAGCACATGATTTTAATGATTATGAAGTAGGTAATCGTAATTCATTACCAATTATAAATATATTTAATAAAGAATGTAAAATTCTTAAAAAAGCTAAAATTTTTTATAAAAAAAATATTTTTATCAAACAGTTATATAGAAATATACCATATCAATATATAGGATTAGATAGATTTATAGCTAGAAAAAAAATTATATATGAATTTTATAAACTTAAAATTTTGGTTAAAATTAAATTAAATAATTCAAAAATTCCTTATAGTAATAGAAGTAATGTTATTATAGAACCAATGTTAACAAAACAATGGTATGTTCGTACTAAAAATATTGCAAAATTAGGAATAGAAACAGTTAAAAAAGGTAATATTAAATTTATTCCAAAAAAATATGAAAATCTTTATTTTAATTGGATGAAAAATATTAAAGATTGGTGTATTTCTCGTCAATTATTATGGGGACATAGAATTCCTTCTTGGTACGATTCTAAAAAAAATATATATGTTGGATATGATGAAAATGATATTAGAATTAAATATAAATTAAAAAAAGAAATTATTCTTTATCAAGATAAAGATGTAATGGATACATGGTTTTCTTCATGTTTATGGATTTTTTCTTCACTTGGATGGCCAAAAAATACAAAAGATTTAAGTATTTTTTATCCTACAAATGTAGTTGTTAGTGGATTTGATATTATTTTTTTTTGGATAGCTCGTATTATAATGCTTAGTATGTATCTTATTAAAGATAAAAATGGAAAACCCCAGATACCTTTTAAAAAAGTTTTTATTACAGGATTAATAAAAGATGAAAAAGGTAAAAAAATGTCTAAATCAAAAGGAAATGTAATAGATCCTATTGATATAATAGATGGTATTTCTCTTAAAGATTTAATAAAAAAAAGAACAAGAAATATGATTAATCCTAAATTATCAAAAAAAATTATTTATCAAACTAAAAAAAAATTTCCTTTTGGAATAAAATCATATGGAATTGATGCATTAAGATTTACTATGACATCAATTTCTTCAAACAGTAATAATATTAAATTTGATTTTAAAAGATTAGAAGGTTATAGAAATTTTTGTAATAAATTATGGAATGCTAGTAGATTTGTTATTTTAAATATAAAAAATAATAATTTTAATTCATATAAAAAAAATAAAAAATTATCATTATTTGATAAATGGATTTTGGTATTACTTAATAAGACTATTAAAAAATTTAATTTTTATTTAAATAATTACAGATTTGATTTAGCTTCTGAAATTATATATGAATTTATATGGAATCAATTTTGTGATTGGTATATAGAATTTGTTAAAAAATTAATAAAATTTAAAAAAGAATATAATTTAATAAATACTAAAAATACTTTAATAAAAGTATTGAAAAAAATATTATGTTTATTACATCCAATAATTCCTTTTATTACTGAATATATATGGAAATATATAAAAAATATTAACAATGTTAATTTTAATTCTATTATGTTAGAAAAATTTCCATCTTATAATAAGAAATTAATTGATAAAAAACCTTTAGTATATTTAAATTTGATTAAAAAAATAATAATTATTATACGTAAAATTAAATATGATATTAAAATTCAAAAAAAAGAAAATTTATTTTTAATTATTAAAAATATATCAAAATTATCTTTTAAAATAATTAAAAAAAATATAAAAATAATAAAAAGTTTTACTAAAATTAAAGATATAATTTTTTTATTAAATAAAAATAAAGAACCAATTTCTTTTAAAAAAAGTATAGGAATAGAAGAAATATTAATTCCTATTGAAGGTTTAATAAATAAAAAAAAAGAAATTAATATTATTAAAAAAAAAATCAAAAAAATAGATTTTAAAATAAAAAATATTTTATATAAAATTCAAAATTTTAATTTTATTAAATTAGCTCCTAAAAATATAATTATTAAAGAAAAAAATAATTTATTTATTTTAAAAAAATTAAAAAAAAAAAATATTAAAAAATTTATTATAATAAATAATTTATAAAATTTTATTTTATTTTTTTTTTTTTTTTTTATATTTATATATAAAATTTTAAAATTATTATTATTAATAATAATTATTTTAAAATTAATTAATTTTGTAAATAAATTATTTATGTTAATAATTAACAATAATAATATATCTTATTATATAATTAATATATGTATTAAATTAAGATATTGGGAATATTTATATTATGTAAAATCCTTACCTGAAGTAAATGATTTTGAATATGATAATATGATTTTACAATTAAAATATTTAGAAGAAATAAGACCAGATTTAATTACAAAAAACTCTCCTAATTATAAAATAAATTATAAAATGAATAATAAATTATACAAAAGAAAACATAAAATTCCAATGTTATCTTTAAAAAACATATTTAATGAATCTGAATTTATATTGTTTGATAAAAAGATATGTAATATATTAAATACTAATAAAAATATAAAATATTGTTGTGAACCAAAAATAGATGGATTGGCTATAAATATATCATATATTAATGGTAAAATAAATTACGCTTCTACTAGAGGTGATGGGATAATAGGTGAAGATGTTACTAAAAATATTAAAAATATTAAAAATATACCTAATTTAATTGAAAATAATTTTTCTTTTCCTAAATTTATAGAAATAAGAGGTGAAGTATGTATTCATAAAAATGATTTACTAAAAATTAATAAATTATTATTTATTGAAGGTAAAAAATGTTTTTCAAATACAAGAAATGCAGCTTCTGGCATTTTAAGAAAAAAAAAAACTGTTAATAAATACATTAATTTTTTAATGTTTTATTCTTATGGTATTGGTTTTTCAAAAAGTAAAAGTTTACCAAAAAGTCATTTTGAAATATTAAATTTTTTAAAAAAATTTAAAATACCTATTAATAAAAAAAAATTATTTAAAAAAAAATATAATTTTTTAAAATTTTTAAAAAAAACATTTATAAAAAAATCAAATTTAAAATTTGATATAGATGGTATTGTTATTAAAATAGATTCAATAAAATTTCAAAAAAAATTAGGATCAATATCAAAATATCCTAAATGGGCTGTTTCTTATAAATTTTTAGACAAAGAAAAAAAAACTAAAATTACAAAAATAAAATTTCAAATAGGAAGAACTGGTATTTTAACTCCAATTGCAATTTTTAAACCTATTAAAATATCAGGAGTAATTATAAAAAAAGCTAGTTTATATAATATAAACGAAATTTATAGACTTAAAATAATGGTAGGTGATAAAGTTTTTGTTAAAAGATCTTGTAATGTTATACCTAAAATTGTTAGAGTTATTAAATCAAAAAAAAATAATAATATTATAAATATTATTATACCTAAAAATTGCCCTATTTGTAATAGTAAACTTTATAAATATAAAAAAACATTAAAATGTTTTTCTGGTATATTTTGTCCATCTCAAAAAAAAATGTATATAAAACATTTTGTATCAAGTAAAGCTATAAATATTAAATCAATAAATATTAAAATTATAAATATTTTAGTAGATCTTAATATATTAAATATTCCTTCTGATTTATTTAAATTAAATGAAAATATACTATTATCTAAAACTAATTTAAACAAATCAACAATAAAAAAAATTTTATATGAAATTAAACATTCTAAAAATATTAAATTATATAAATTTTTATATTCAATTGGAATAAATGAAATAGGAGAAGCAAAATCTTTTTATTTAGCCTCTTATTATGGAAATTTAAAATTTATTATTAATGCTAAAATTGAATCTTTAATAAAAATTAAAAATATAGGAAAAAAAGATGCTTTAAATATAATAAAATTTTTTAAAAATAAAAAAAATTTATTTATAATAAATGATTTAATTAACAAATCAACAGGAATAAAGATAATAAATTAGTATTTAATTAAAATTTAAATTTTTTTAAATTAAAATGCCTGGCAGTTACCTACTCTCGCATGAGGAAACCTCAAACTACCATCGGCGCTACAATGTTTCACTTCTGAGTTCGATATGGTTTCAGGTGGTTCCAAAGCGCTATTGCCACCAGGCAAATAATTTTTTTTTAAATTTAAAAAAATAATATTTTAATTGTTTTATAAAAATCTTATTTTTTTAATTAAAAAAGTTTAAGTGTTGTGAAGTTAAGCCTCACGGGTTATTAGTATCGATTAGCTTAACATTTCACAATGCTTACACATTCGACCTATCAACGTCATAGTCTATAACGACCCTTCAGGAGGTTTATACCTCTGGGAAGACTAATCTTGAGGCAAGTTTCCCACTTATATGCTTTCAGCGGTTATCTTTTCCGTACGTAGCTACCGGGCAATGCCATTGGCATGACAACCCGAACACCATAGGTACGTCCATTCCGGTCCTCTCGTACTAGGAACAGCTCCTCTCAATCTTCCAACGCCCACGACAGATAGGGACCGAACTGTCTTACGACGTTCTAAACCCAGCTCGCGTACCACTTTAAATGGCGAACAGCCATACCCTTGGGACCTACTTCAGCCCCAGGATGTGATGAGCCGACATCGAGGTGCCAAACACCGCCGTCGATATGAACTCTTGGGCGGTATTAGCCTGTTATCCCCGGAGTACCTTTTATTCGTTGAGCGATGGCCCTTCCATGCGGAACCATCGGATCACTAAGACCTGCTTTCGCATCTGCTTGAATTGTCATTCTCGCAGTTAAGCTAGCTTATGCCTTTGCACTAACTTCACGATTTCCGACCGTGATTAGCTAACCTTTGTACTCCTCCGTTACTCTTTAGGAGGAGACCGCCCCAGTCAAACTACCCACCAGACATTGTCTTCGATCCGGATTACGGATCTGAGTTAGAATATTGAGAATTAAAGGGTGGTATTTCAACGTTGGCTCCATATAAGCTAGCGCTTATATATCAATGCCTCCCACCTATTCTACACATTAAAACTTAATACTCAATGTCAAGATATAGTAAAGGTTCACGGGGTCTTTCCGTCTTGCCGCGGGTACACTGCATCTTCACAGCGAATTCAATTTCACTGAGTCTCGGGTGGAGACAGTCCAGCCATCATTATGCCATTCGTGCGGGTCGGAACTTACCCGACAAGGAATTTCGCTACCTTAGGACCGTTATAGTTACGGCCGCCGTTTACCGGGGCTTCTATCAGTAGCTTCTTGAAAATATCAATAACAACATCAATTAACCTTCCGGCACCGGGCAGGCTTCACACTGTATACTTCCACTTACGTGTTTGCACAGTGCTGTGTTTTTAATAAACAGTTGCAGCCGGCTTATATCTTAGACTGGATTCAGCTATAAAGAGATTTTCTTTAAAACTTACAACCAGTGTGCCTTATCCCTAAGTTACGGCACTATTTTGCCTAGTTCCTTCACCCGAGTTCTCTCAAGCGCCTTAGTATTCTCTACCTGATCACCTGTGTCGGTTTGGGGTACGATTAATTATATCTTATGGCTTAGAGAATTTTCTTGGAAGCTTAGCATTAATTAATTTACTAATTAAATAGTTATTCATTACGCCTAAGTGTTTAGAAAAAACGGATTTTCCTATTTTTTCCACTCTTACGCTTAAACCGAGACTACCGTCGCTCGGATAATCTAGCTTTCTCCGTCCCCCCTTCGCAGATATAATAAGTACAGGAATATTAACCTGTTTTCCATCGACTACGCTTTTCAGCCTCGCCTTAGGGGTCGACTTACCCTGCTTCGATTAACGTTGAACAGGAAACCTTGATCTTTCGGCGAGCAGGTTTTTTACCTGCTTTATCGTTACTTATGTCAGCATTCGCACTTCTGATACCTCCAGCATTCTTTACAGAACACCTTTACAGGCTTACAGAACGCTCCCCTACCCAGCAAAAAATAAAACCATTGCTGCCGCAGCTTCGGTATATAGTTTTAGCCCCGTTATATCTTCCGCGCAAGATGACTAGACCAGTGAGCTATTACGCTTTCTTTAAATGATTGCTGCTTCTAAGCCAACATCCTGGCTGTCTATGCCTTCTCACATCGTTTCCCACTTAACTATAATTTTGGGACCTTAGCTTGCGGTCTGGGTTGTTTCCCTTTCCACGACGGACGTTAGCACCCGCCGTGTGTCTCCCATGATAACATGCAACAGTATTCGTAGTTTGCATCGGTTCGGTAATCTTTTAAAGATCCCTATCCGGAACAGTGCTCTACCCCTGTAGATGAATTCATGAGGCACTACCTAAATAGTTTTCGGGGAGAACCAGCTATATCCCGGTTTGATTGGCCTTTCACCCCTAGCCATAGATCATCCGCTAATTTTTCAACATTAGTCGGTTCGGTCCTCCAGTGAGTGTTACCCAACCTTCAACCTGTCCGTGGCTAGATCACCGGGTTTCGGGTCTATACCTTGAAACTTAACGCCATTTTATGACTCGGTTTCCCTACGGCTCCCTTATTATGTTAACCTTGCTACAAAATATAAGTCGCTGACCCATTATACAAAAGGTACGCAGTCACAGATTAAAAACTGCTCCTACTGCTTGTACGTATACGGTTTCAGGTTCTATTTCACTCCCCTAACCGGGGTTCTTTTCACCTTTCCCTTACGGTACTAGTTTACTATCGGTCAGTCAGTAGTATTTAGCCTTAGAGGATGGTCCCCCTATATTCAAACAGGATATCACGTGTCCCGTCTTACTCATTGAAAAAATACATTAAATATATTTTAAGATACAGGGCTATCACCTTTTTTTGCCGAGTTTTCCAAACTCGTTTTCCTAATATATTTATGATTTAAATTCTGGGCTTCTCCCTTTTCGCTCGCCGCTACTAAGGGAATCTCATTTGATTTATTTTCCTCAGGGTACTTAGATGTTTCAGTTTCCCTGGTTTACTTCTTTAAGCTATTTATTTACTTAAAGATGATGTAAAATGTTACATCAGGTTTCCCTATTCGGAAATCGCCGGGTATAACGTTTCATATCAACTTACCGACGCTTATCGCAGATTAGTACGTCCTTCATAGTCTCTGACTGCCAAGGCATTCACCGTATACGCTTAATTACTTAACTTCACAACCTTAAACTTTTTAATACAATTAAATATATTAATTTTAAAAATTTAAATTTTAAAGATCTAATAATATATTATTATTTAATAATAATATATTTAATTAAATTTAATTAATCGTCCCCTAGGGGTTTTGAACCCCTGTTGCCGCCGTGAAAGGGCGGTGTCCTAGACCACTAGACGAAGGAGACATTAATATAAATTATATTAATTTATAAAATAAAATTTGTGGGCACATCATTAGCTTGTCTTTTTTTTTTATATATAAGGAGGTGATCCAACCACAGGTTCCCCTACGGTTACCTTGTTACGACTTCACCCCAGTCATGAATCACAAAGTGGTAAGCTCCATCCTTTGTGGTTAAGTCACTTACTTCTTTTGCAACCCACTCCCATGGTGTGACGGGCGGTGTGTACAAGGCCCGAGAACGCATTCACCGTGGCGTGCTGATCCACGATTACTAGCGATTCCTACTTCATAGAGTCGAGTTGCAGACTCCAATCCGAACTTAGACGTAATTTTTGAGATTTGCTAACTCTTACGAGATTGCTTCTCTTTGTATACGCCATTGTAGCACGTGTGTAGCCCTACTCATAAGGGCCATGATGACTTGACGTCATCCTCTCCTTCCTCCGGCTTATCACCGGCAGTATCCTTTAAGTCCCCGACTTAAATCGCTGGTAATAAAGGAAAAGGGTTACGCTCGTTGCGGGACTTAACCCAACATTTCACAACACGAGCTGACGACAGCCATGCAGCACCTGTCTCAAAGTTCCATAAAGGCACTAAAATATCTCTATTTTATTCTTTGGATGTCAAGAGTAGGTAAGGTTTTTCGCGTTGCATCGAATTAAACCACATGCTCCACCGCTTGTGCGGGCCCCCGTCAATTCATTTGAGTTTTAACCTTGCGATCGTACTCCCCAGGCGGTCGATTTAATGCGTTAGCTTCGAAGGCCATAGCTTAATACTACAACTTTCAAATCGACATCGTTTACGGCGTGGACTACCAGGGTATCTAATCCTGTTTGCTCCCCACGCTTTCGTACCTGAGCGTCAGTTTTCTCCCAGGGGGTCGCTTTCGCCACTGGTATTCCTCCAGATATCTACGCATTTCACCGCTACACCTGGAATTCTACCCCCCTCTAAGAAACTCTAGTATAATAGTTTCAAATGCAGTTCTTGGGTTGAGCCCAAGGATTTCACATCTGACTTAATAAACCGCCTACGTACTCTTTACGCCCAATAATTCCGATTAACGCTTGCACCCCCCGTATTACCGCGGCTGCTGGCACGGAGTTAGCCGGTACTTTTTCTTCAGGTAACGTCTATTTTAATGGTATTAGCATTAATTTTTTCTTCCCTGCTGAAAGTGCTTTACAACCCTAAGGCCTTCTTCACACACGCGGCATGGCTGCATCAGGGTTTCCCCCATTGTGCAATATTCCCCACTGCTGCCTCCCGTAGGAGTCTGGACCGTGTCTCAGTTCCAGTGTGGCTGATCGTCCTCTAAGACCAGCTAGAGATCGTAGCCTAGGTGGGCCTTTACCCCTCCTACAAGCTAATCTCGTCTGGGCTCATCCAATGGCAAGAGGTCAAAAGATCCCCCTCTTTTATCTTTCGAAATTATGCGGTATTAGCTACCGTTTCCAGTAGTTATCCCCCTCCTTTGGGTAGATTCCCAGATATTACTCACCCGTCCGCCGCTCGCCGTCAAAGAAAAAAACTTCTTTACGATGCCGCTCGACTTGCATGTGTTAGGCCTGCCGCCAGCGTTCAATCTGAGCCATGATCAAACTCTTAAATTAAAATTTTTTAAATTAAAAATCTAAATATATAAAATTTATATTTTTAATGTTTAATTTTTTATTGACTGAGCTTTAATGTGTGCCCACTAATTTTATCTTATAAATTTTAAAAGAACGATTTATATTAAATTACTATTTTAATAATAAACTTATTTTATAAATAAGTCAACTTTAATTTAATATATTTATTTAATTAAATTAAATTTAATTATATAAATATTAATTAATTATATTTAATATATATTCAATATGTTATTTTAAATAATTAAATAAAATTTAATAAAAATTAAATTAATAATTTAAAATAAATAAATATTAATTATTTTTTAATAAGTAAAATTAAATTTATGATATCAAATAAAATTTTAGTTAAAAAATTAAATTATAAACATAATGGTAAAAGATTAGATTTAGTTTTATCAGAATGTTTTAATTTATATTCAAGATCAAAAATAAAAAAATTTATTATTAATGGTTTAGTTAAAGTTGATAAAAAAAAAATTATCAATCCTGATAAAAAAATTTTTGGTTTAGAACATATTGAAATAAAATTAAAAAACAAAAATTTTTTTTTAAAAAAAAAAAAAATAAATTTAAAAATAGTTTATGAAGATAATGATCTAATTATAATAGATAAACCAAGTGGTTTAGTAATGCATCATGGTATTAATAATAAAAATGGTACATTGCTAGATGAATTAATAAATTATATTCCTAATATATCAAGTATACCTAGAGCAGGTATAATACATAGACTTGATAAAAATACTACTGGTTTAGTAATTGTAGCAAAAAATTTTTTTACATTTAATAAATTAAAATCATATTTAAATAAAAAAAAAATAATAAGAAAATACAAAGCAATTACCACAGGTAAAATAAATTGTTCAGGTACAATTAAATCTTATATATCAAGACATAAAAAAAAAAGAACTAAAATGTCAATCAATATTAATAAAGGTAGATATTCAGTTACTAATTATAGTATTATTAAAAAATTTAAATATAATACATATATTAAATTGTCTTTAGAAACAGGAAGAACTCATCAAATAAGAGTACATATGTCTAGTATAAACCATCCATTAATAGGAGATTCTTTATATGGAAAAAAGACTAATTTTCCAAAAAATACTTCATATAATTTTATAAAAAAAATAAATAATTTTAATCGTCAAGCATTACATGCATATTTAATAAAATTTTATCATCCAGTTAAATTAAAAAAAATGATTTATATTTCAGATATTCCTAAAGATATGAAAAATTTAATTAAAATTTTAAAAAAAAATGATAATTTAAAATAATTTTTAAAAAAAATAAATTATTTTAAATTTTAATTTTTTAAATATTGTTTATTTTAGGTATACAATTTTTTTTATTATATAAAATTAAACCTTTATTTTTATAATTTTTTAATTTATTTATAGTATCATTAATATCTAAATTTTTAATTGTTAGTTGACCTATTCTGTCATCAGATGTAAAAAATGATTCTTTTTTTTCCATTGTCAAAATTTCAGGAATATAAGTTAAATTATTAGATTTAGTGTTTAAAATTGAATAATCATTACCACGACGTAATTCTAATGTTACTTCTCCTGTTATTTCACTTGATATCCAACGTTGTATTGAATCTCTTATCATAATAGATTGAGGATCAAACCATTTACCTTGATATAAAAAATATCCTAATTTTCGTCCATAATTACGATATATATTTATTGTTTCTTCATTATGAATACCAGTTAAAAGACGTTCATATGCAATATAAAGAAGTGACATACCTGGAGCTTCATAAATTCCTCTACTTTTAGCTTCTATAATACGGTTCTCAATCTGATCACTCATTCCAATACCATGCCTACCTCCAATTTTATTAGCTTCAATAAATAATTCTAATTTATTTTTAAAATTACATCCATTAATTTTTATAGGAAAACCATTTTCAAATTTTAAATTAACTTTTTCTGGTTTTATTTTTATTTTATTATCCCAAAATTTAACTCCCATAATTGGTTCAATAATTTTTATATTAGATTCAAGATTTTCCAATTTTTTTGCTTCATGAGTTGCTCCAAGAATATTAGAATCAGTAGAATATGCTTTATTTGATGACATTTTATATTTAAAACCATTTTTTTTCATAAATAATGACATTTCTTTTCTACCACCAAGTTCTTTAATAAAATTAATATCTAACCAAGGTTTATATATTTTTAATTTTTTATTTGATATTAATCCATAACGATAAAAACGTTCTATATCATTTCCTTTATATGTACTTCCATCGCCCCAAATATTAACATTATCTTTTTTCATTGAAGAAACTAAAATAATACCTGTGACAGATCTACCAAGAGGTGTTGTATTAAAATAAGGCAAACCAGCTGTTATATTATGAAAAGCTCCACATTGTATAGCTGATATACCTTCATATACTAAATATTTACGACAATCTATCAATATTGCTTTTTTAGCACCATATAATATTGCTTTTTTTTTAATTTCATTATAATCAAATTCATCAGGTTGACCTATATTTGCTGTATAAGAATATACTTCTGATCCTTTTTTACACATCCATAAAAGAGCAGCACTTGTATCAAGACCACCTGAAAAAGCAATTCCTATTTTATCATTAATAGGTAAATTTCTTATAATTTTATTCATTTTTTTAAAACCATTAATTATTTAATTTAATTTAAAAAAAAATATAACTTTTTAATTATTTAAAAAAAAAAAATATTGTCAATAAGATTTATAATGATATATATATAATTATATTATTAAAATTTTAAATAATTTAATAAAATAAATAATAAATAAACAAAATTAAAATAAAAATATATGAATTATTATAATACTTTTGAAGTAATTATTATTGGCGGTGGTCATGCAGGAATAGAAGCATGTATGACATCTTCACGTATAGGATGCAAAACTCTTTTAATAACACAAAATATTGATACAATAGGTAAATTATCTTGCAATCCATCTATTGGGGGTGTGGGTAAAGGTCATTTAGTAAAAGAAATTGATTCATTGGGTGGAATAATGGCTAATGCAGCGGATAAATCAGGAATTCAATTTAAAATTTTAAATTCAAGTAAGGGGCATGCAGTAAGATCTACAAGAGCTCAAATAGATAGAATTATGTATCAAAGAGAAATTATAAAAAAAATAAATAATCAATCAAATTTGACAATATTTCAACAAACAGTTATAAAATTAATAATTAAAAATGGTAATATAATAGGAGTTATTACAAAAATAGGATATAAATTTTATTCTAAATCTGTAGTATTAACTTTAGGTACATTTTTAGATGGAAAAATACACATAGGTATGTCAAAGTTAAAAGGAGGAAGAATGGAAAACCCACCATCTGTCTCTTTATTAAAAAATTTAAATGAATTATCATTTAAAATAAACAGATTAAAAACAGGAACACCTCCAAGAATTGACTCAAGAAGTATTAATTTTTCTAATTTAAAAGTTCAATTTGGAGATAATCCAATTCCTTTTTTTTCTTTCATAAATGTTAAAAAAAAAAATCTTAAACAAATACCTTGTTATATTACATATACCAATGAAAAAACTCATGAAATAATTATTAAAAATATTAAAGAAAGTCCTATTTATAAAGGAATTATTGAAGGAATAGGTCCAAGATATTGTCCATCTATTGAAGATAAAATAGAAAGATTTATAGATAATAAATCTCATCAAATTTTCCTTGAACCAGAAGGATTAACAAGTAATGAAATTTATCCAAATGGTATTTCAACTAGTCTTTCATTTGATATACAAATTAAAATAATACATTCTATTAATGGTCTTGAAAATGCTAAAATAACAAGACCTGGTTATGCAATAGAATACAGTTTTTTTGATCCAAGAGATCTTAAACTTACACTTGAAAGTAAATTAATAAATGGTCTTTTTTTTGCTGGACAAATTAATGGAACTACAGGATATGAAGAAGCTGCAGCTCAAGGAATAATAGCTGGTTTAAATGCAGCAAGATTTTCTAAAGACAAAGAAGGTTGGATTCCTAGTAGAAATCAATCTTATATAGGAGTATTGATTGATGATTTATGTATTTTAGGAACAAATGAACCTTATCGTATGTTTACTTCTAGATCTGAATATAGACTAACTTTAAGAGAAGATAATGCTGATTTACGTTTAACAGAAATAGGATGGAAATTTGGAATGATAGACGAAATAAGATGGAAAAAATTTTGTAATAAAAAAGAAAAAATAATTAAAGAAAGTCAACGTATAAGAGAAATTTGGATTAATCCTTTAAGTCATGATGCTAAAAAACTTAACATTATTCTTAAACATCCATTATCTCGTAAATATAATTGTGAAGAAATTTTACGTCGTCCAGAAATAAATTATAAAATTCTTAGTTTTTTAAATTGTTTTTCTCCTTCATTAAAAAATTTACAAATATCAAAACAAGTTGAAATACAAACTAAATATAAAGGATATATAAAACGTCAAAAAAAAGAAATAAAAAAAAAAGAAATAAATGAAAATTACATTTTCCCAAAAAATATTGATTTTAAAAAAATTAAAGGATTATCAAATGAATCATATTATAAATTAAATTATTATAAACCATACTCAATAGGTCAAGCTTTAAGAATTTCTGGTATTAAACAATCAGATATATCTATATTGATTATTTGGTTAAAAAAATATTATTTATTATTAAAAAAATTTAAAAAAAAAAATTGTTATTAATTTAATTATATAAATTTAAATATTTATTTATTTATAAAATTTTTAAAATATTTGATATAATAAAATATATTATATATAATTATATTAAATATATAATATATATTTTATATATTATATAAATTTTAATATTTAAATAATTTATTTTTTTAAAAAGGAATATTAATGTCTGCAAGAGGTGTTAATAAAGTCATATTAATTGGTAAATTAGGAAATGATCCTGAAATAAAAAGCATTACAAATGGTTCAACAATGGTTAATATTTCAATAGCAACTTCTGAAGTATGGAAAGATAAAAATACTGGAGAAAATAGAGAAAAGACAGAATGGCATCGAGTTGTTTTTTTTGGAAAAATAGCAGATATTGCAGGAGAATATTTGCATAAAGGATCTCAAGTTTATATTGAAGGATCTTTACATACAAGAAAATGGCAAGATAATAATGGAAATTATAAATACATAACTGAAATAATAGTAAATATGAATGGAAAAATGCAAATGTTGGGAAATAAAAAAATAATATCTGATAATGATAAAAAAAATAAATTAGATTTGGATTTTAAAAACAATTTTAAAGGTTCAGAATTTTTAAAAAGTAAAAAATCTAATTTGGAAAAAAATATAAATGATATTAATATTAATGATGATAATATAGATTTTGATGAAGATATTCCATTTTAATTACTAATTAAATTAATTTAAATTAAAATGTTAATTAGTTATTATAATTAATTAATATTTTAATTTAACATTTTTTTTTTTCAACATAATCTATTTGTATAGTAGTATTCTCAATACTATATTTTTTAAATAAATATTTTTTAATACAATTTAAAACATGCTTTTCATTACAATTAATAATTATTTTTATATAAAATGTTAATATTATCTTTTCTCCTATTCTCCATAAATGCATATTGTAAATATCATAAATTTCTTTAATATTAGAAATTAATTTATATTTAATTTTATCAATATTAAATTTATCAGGTGAGCATTCAAGCAATTCATATGTAGTTTCTTTCATTAATGAAAACCCACTTATAATTACAATTAAAGATACTAATATAGATAACATTGGATCAACAAATAAATAATTTGTATAAAAAATTATTAATGCAACTATTACTGAACATATAGATCCAATACAATCTCCAAATACATGTATTGCAGCAGATCTTATAGCAATATTATTAGATCCACTATTATTTATTAATAAAAAAGATGTAATATTTGCTATTATACCTATAATTGAACTTATTATCATAATACAACTTTCTATAGGTTTTGGTTTAAAAAACCTATTATAAGCTTCTACTATAATTATAAGTGTTATGAAAAGCATTAATATAGAATTTATAAAAGCTGTTAAAGTATTTAAACGCAAATAACCAAAAGTGTATTTTTTATTAGGTTTTTTAAGTGAATAATAAGATGATAACAATGAAATAAATAAAGAGGTTGAATCTGTAAGCATATGAGCGGAATCAGTTAATAAAGCTAATGAACCTGAAAACCATCCTCCTAATGCTTCAATAATCATAAATGTAAAAGTAACTATAAAAGCTGACATTAAATGTTTATTAATTTTTAATTTATTAAAATCCAAATTTTTTGTTTTTTTTATTTTGTTTTTTATAATATTCATTAATTTAATTACCATTTATATTTTAATAAAAATTTAATTTTAATATAATTATTTATTAATTTAAAATTATTAAAATTATTATAATAATAACATAAATTAATTTTAATTATATTTAATATATTAATAATTTTATTAATAAATTAAAATTATTATTAAAATTTAAATATTTTTTTTATTTATTAAGATATATTTAAATTTAAATAATTTAAATTTATTAATTATAAAATATATATAAAATAATTTTTTTTAAAATAAAATATTAAATTTAAATAAATTTTAAAAAATTAAAATATTTAATTAAATTAATTTATATTATAAATATTACATTTTTTGTTCGAAAATATTTATTTAAATTATAATATTTAAAAAAAAAGAAAAAACAAATATAAAAATATCTATTATAAATAAAAATATAAAATTCAATGTTTTCTTTAATATTGTAAAGAAAAAGAAATTAAAAAAATAATATTAAAATTAATTTTAATAAATTTTTAATTTATGTAGATTTTTTATAAGTTAATTATTTGACAAATTCAAAAATATATTTAATTAATAAAAATTTTAAATATTATTTGATTATAAATTCTACAAATTTAAAATATAATAAAACTATTAAAAATAAATATATTTTAATAAAATTAAAAAAATTTTTAAAATAAAATATAAATCCTAAATTATTAAAACATGGAGTATATTTAAAATTAATTAAAATTACATATAATATGAATTTTATTGTTAAATTTTATTTAAAGTGTAAAGTATGTTCAATTGTTTAATTTAATTTTCAAAATTAAATTAAAAAAAATTATTAATAAATTTAATGAAATTAAAAAAGTAATTGATATTACTAATAATAATTTATAATATTTATAATATTTTTAAAATTAAGTTTTTATTTAATTAAAATTTAAAATAATTAAATTTTTAAAAATTAATTATTTAAAATTAATAATATTTTTAAAAAATACTTAAATTATAAATAAAATTTATATTAAATTTTTAAAAAGGAGTTTTTTTTTGAAAAGAAAAATTAAAAAAATTGTAATTATAGGCGGAGGTGTTGGAGGTTTAAAATTATCTACAAATTTAGGTCGTAAATTAAAAAAAAATAAAAAAATAAATATTATTTTAATTGATAAAAATCCTAATTATGTATGGAAACCATTATTGCATGAAGTTGCATCAGGATATATTGATGAAAATATCAACTCTTTAAATTATTTATACCATGCTAAAAATAATTATTTCAAATTTGAAATAGGTAAAATGATAAATGTTGATCGTTTTAATAAAAAAGTTTTATTAGGAGAAATTTTTGATGATAATGGTAAATTAATATCTAAAAAAAGAATAATACAATATGATATTTTGGTTATATCTATAGGTAGCATATCTAATGATTTCAATATAAAAGGTGTAAAAGAAAATTGTAAATTTCTTGATGATATTAAACAAGCTAAAAATCTTAATAAAGATATAATTAATATTTTTAATAAATTTTATTTTAAAAAAAAAATAAAAAAAAATATAAAAATATCAATAATTGGTGGTGGTGCTACAGGTGTAGAACTTTCAGCCGAAATGTTAAATACATTTAATGAATTTAAAAAATATAAATCAAATAATTGTAATAAAAATTTATTAAAAATAACATTATTAGAAGCATCTAATAGTATTTTACCATCACTTCCAAAAAAATTATCTTGTTATGTAAATAATGAACTAAAAAATATAGGAATAAATATTTCAACAAATACAACAGTTATAAAAGTAGATTCTTGTGGATTATATACAAAAAATAATAAATATATAAAATCAGATATTATGATATGGACTGCTGGTATAAAAGCACCAGATTTAATTAAAAAAATATCTGGTTTAGAAATAAATAATATAAATCAAATAATAGTAAAAAATACTCTTCAAACAACTGTAGACTCTTCTATTTTTGCTATAGGTGATTGTTCACATTGTGTATGTAATAATGGAATTATTTCACCACCAAGAGCTCAATCAGCTAATCAAATGTCTTTTATTTTATATAAAAATATTTTATCTATTATAAAAAATAAATCATTAAAAAGTTATAATTATAAGGATAGTGGAACATTTATATCATTATCAAAATTTAATGCATTTGGAATTTTAATTAATAATTTTATTAAAAAAAATATTTTTTTAAAAGGTAAAATTGCAAGAATATTTTATTTGATAATATACAGAATATATCAATTATCTATATATGGATATATAAAAACTATTTTAATAATAGTTAATGATATAATTAATAAAAAAATCAGACCTTATGTAAAACTTTATTAATTTTAATTTTAAAAATTTTTTAAATTATTTTTCTGCGGGATTTTTTCCGCAGTTATAAAATAAATAATTTTAATATTTAATTTAATTAAAATTTATATTTATATAATAAATTTTATTTATATTAATTTTAAAATAAAAATTTTTAAAATAATTAAATATTTATTTAAATATATTTTTTCATTACAATTGATACATTAACACCACCAAATCCAAAATTATTTATCATTACTGTATTCAAATTACAATATTTAGTTTCAGTAATTATATTAATTCCATTTATTTGTGGATCTATTTTGTAAATATTAATACTTGGTGCAATAAAATTATTTTTTAACATTAAAATTGTAAAAATAATTTCATGAACTCCAGAAGCTCCAAGAGAATGACCTGTCATAGACTTTGTAGAAGATATATAAGGTATATTTGAACAAAAAACTTTTTTAATTGATAATAATTCTATTATATCTCCTACTATTGTAGAAGTACCATGAGTATTTATATAATCAATAGAGCAATTAATATTTTTTAATGCTTTTTTCATACAACTTATAGCACCATCACCAGATGGATACAACATATCTTTACCATCTGATGAGGATCCATAACCTATAATTTCAGAATAAATATTAGCACCTCTTTTTAAAGCATGATTTAATTCTTCTATTACTATAATACCAGAACCTCCTGATATAACAAAACCATCACGATTAATATCATAAGAACGAGATGATTTTTTTGGTTTATTATTAAAATTATTTGACAATAAGTTCATTGAATCAAATTTACAAGCAGATTCAAAACATAATTCTTCTGATCCACCAGCAAATATAATATCTTGTTTTCCAAGATTTATAATTTCCATAGCATTTCCAATACAATTAGAAGATGTAGAACATGCAGAACTTATTGAATAATTTATGCCTTTTATTTTAAAATATATACCTAAACAAGCTGATATTATTGATGGCATAGATTTTATTAAAATATATGGATTAAATTTTTTTTTATTTTTTTTATTTAAAAAAAATGATAAATTATTTTTACAATTATAAAATCCAATTCCTGAACCAACAATAACTCCAGTACGATCGTTAGATACCATTGAATTACTAAGTTTAGCATCATTTATTGCATCTATCATAGATATAACAGCATATATAGAAGATTTATTCATAAATCTATATATTTTTCTATTTATATTAATTTTATTATTTAATTTTATATTTCCACAAACATTACTTTTCATACCATATTTTTTAAATTTTTTTGAAAAAATAATACCAGATTTACCATTTATCAATGAATCTAAAATTTCATTTTTATTATTACCAATACTTGATATTATACCAAAACCTGTAATAACAGCACGTTTCATTTTATACTCAATTATTATAAAATATAATAAATAAATTTATTTAATTAATTTTTTTAATTAAATTATATATTTTATATATTTTAATATTTAATTAAAAATATAAAAATATAAAATAAAATAGATAATAATATTAAAATTAATAAAATTAAATTTTAATTAAATAAATATATATTTTATATTATAATATAATTTATTTAAATTAAATTTTTTTAAATTTTAATTAATTAAATAAAATTTAAAAATAATAAGGAATTAATTATGAAAAATAATCTAATATATGATATAGATCCAATTGAAACAAAAGAATGGTTGCAATCAATTGAATCTGTTATAAAAGAAGAAGGTATTGAAAGAGCTAAATTTATAATAAATAAAGTTTTAAAAAAAATTCATAAAGAAAAAAAAGATAATGATAATAATAATTATATAAATACAATTCCTTTTGAAGAAGAACCTGATTATCCAGGAAATATAGAAATAGAAAAAAAAATTTGTTCTACAGTTAGATGGAATGCAGCAATGATGGTATTAAATGCATCTAAAAAAAAAATTGATCTTGGTGGACATATAGCATCATTTCAATCTATTGCAGATATATATGAAGTATGTTTCAATCATTTTTTTAAAGCAAGTAATAATAATGATGGAGGTGATATAATATATTTTCAAGGTCATACTTCTCCAGGTATATATTCTAGAGCATTTTTAGAAGGAAGATTGACAGAAAAACAATTAAATAATTTTAGACAAGAAGTATATGGTAATGGTTTATCATCTTATCCACATCCTAAATTAATGCCAGAATTTTGGCAATTTCCAACTGTATCTATGGGTTTAGGACCTATAAATGCTATTTATCAAGCTAAATTTTTAAAATATTTACATAATAGAAATTTAAAAAATACAAAAAATCAAACAGTTTATGCATTTATAGGAGATGGTGAGATGGATGAACCAGAATCCAAAGGCTCTATAAATATAGCTTCTCGTGAAAAATTAGATAATTTAATTTTTATAATTAATTGTAACTTACAAAGACTTGATGGACCAGTAATTGGTAATGGTAAAATAATTAATGAACTTGAAAATATATTTAAAGGTTCTGGATGGGAAGTTATAAAAGTAATATGGGGTAATCTTTGGGATAATTTATTTAAAAAAGATAATTCTAAAAAATTAATTAAATTAGTTAATGAAACATTAGATGGAGATTATCAAACATTAAGATCTAAAAATGGTTCTTATATAAGAAAAAATTTTTTTGGAAAATATAATGAAACTAAAAAACTAGTAAAAAATATGAGTGATGATCAAATATTTGATTTAAATCATGGCGGTCATGATTATAATAAAATTTATGCTGCAATTAAAAAAGCAAAAAGTATTATTTCAAAACCTGTTGTTATACTTTTTCATACAATAAAAGGTTATAGTATGGGTTCTAATGGTGAAAGTATGAATATAGCTCATCAAATAAAAAATATGAGTATAGATAATATTCGTTATTTCAAAAACAGATTAAAATTAAATAATATAAATGAAAAAGACATTGAGTCTCTTAAATATATTAATTTCAAAAAAGATTCTGAAGAATATAATTATTTACATAAAAGACGTAAATTTCTAAATGGATATGTTCCTAAACGTTTAAAAAACTTTACTAAAAATATAAATTTACCATCTTTAAAAGAATTTTCTAACCTTTTTAATGAACAAAAAAAACATATATCTACAACAATAGCTTTTGTAAGAATATTAAATATTTTACTTAAAAATAAATTTATTAAAGACAAAATAGTTCCTATCATAGCAGATGAAGCAAGAACTTTTGGAATGGAAGGATTATTTAGACAAATAGGAATTTATAATTCAAAAGGACAAAATTATACCCCACAAGATATAAATCAAATTTCTTATTATCGTGAAGACAATAAAGGACAAATATTGCAAGAAGGTATTAATGAACTTGGTGCAGCTTCTTCATGGTTAGCAGCAGCTACATCTTATAGTACTAACAATTTACCTATTATTCCTTTTTATATTTATTATTCTATGTTTGGTTTTCAAAGAATAGGAGATTTATTTTGGGCATCTGGAGATCAACAAGCAAGAGGTTTTTTAATAGGAGCTACATCAGGAAGAACAACTCTTAATGGAGAAGGATTACAACATGGAGATGGACATAGTCATGTACAATCTCTTACAATACCTAATTGTATTTCTTATGATCCATCTTATGCTTATGAAATTGCAGTAATAATTCATAATGGTTTAATAAGAATGTATGGAGATAATTCTGAAAATATATATTATTATATTACTACAACAAATGAAAATTATTTAATGCCATCAATGCCTAATAATATAGAAAATGGAATTATTAAAGGTATTTATAAATTAATATCATTTAAAGGAACAAAATGTAAAGTTCAAATTATGGGTTCTGGTTCTATTCTTAGGGAAGTTATAAAAGCAGCAAATATTTTATCTGAAGATTTCAATATAAAAACTTATGTTTACAGTGTTACTTCTTTTACTGAATTAGCAAGAGATGGGCAAGATTGTGATCGTTGGAATATTCTACATCCAAATAAAAAACCTAAAAAACCTTATTTAACAAATATATTAAATAATTCTCCTATAGTTGCTGCTACTGATTATATGAAAATATATGCCGAACAAATAAGAAAATTTATTCCATCTAAAGAATTTCATGTTCTTGGTACAGATGGTTTTGGTTTATCTGATAGTAGAAAAAATTTAAGAGATCATTTTGAAATAGATAAAAAATATATAGTAATTGCAGCACTTAATGTTTTATATAAAAATGGAAATATTGATTCTGATATAATTTTTAAAACTATTAAAAAATATGGAATTAATTCTGAAAAAAACAACCCTCGTTTTTAATAATAAAGGCATATTTATAATGGAAATTGAAATTAAATTGCCAGATATTGGCAAAGATAAAATGGAAATTACAGAAATTTTAGTAAAAACAGGAGAAAAAGTAAAAAAAGATCAATCTCTAATAACTATAGAAGGTGATAAAACATCTATTGAAGTTCCTTCTAAATATTCTGGAATAATTAAAGATATAAAAATTAAAATAGGCGATAAAATAAAAACAGGTTGTCATATTATGACACTTGAATCTAAAAATAATTTAAATAAACATGTTAAAAATTTAAAAAATAATAAAAATATTAATGAAAAATTAAATAAAAAAAATAAATGTATTAAATATATTGAAATTCCATTTATTAATTTAGAATTTTTAAAAGTAAATAAAATAATGATAAAAATAGGAGATAAAATAAACAAAGACCAATTATTATTTGAATTTAAAAATAACAATAATACAATATTAATTAAATCACCTTGTGAAGGAATAATTAAAAAAATAAATATAAATATTGGAGATAAAATAAAAACAGGAATTAAAATAATAGATTTATATGAAAATATACAATTTAATATTGTTAATTCATTTAAAAAAAATGAAAAAAATATTTTATTATTAAAAACTAACAACAAAGATAATAATAATGAAATAATATATCATGCAAGTCCTTCTATAAGAAGATTAATTAGAAAATCTAATATTAATATTAAAGATATTAAACCAAGTGGTCGTAAAAATAGAATTCTTAAAGAAGATATTGAATTACATATTAATAATATATATAAAAATAATAAAAATAAAAAAATAAATTTATCTAAAATAAATGAAATATCATTTTTACCTTGGCCTGAAATAGATTTTAATAAATTTGGAAAAACAGAAAAAAAAAATATTAGTAATATAAGTAAAATTTCTGGATCTTGTTTACATAGAAATTGGATAAGTATTCCTCATGTAACTCATTTTGATGAAATAGATATAACTAGATTAGAAATTTATAGAAAACAAAAAAATTTAGAATTAGAAAATAATAATATAAATTTTAATATTACAATATTAGTATTTATAATAAAAGCTATATCTAATATTCTTGAAGAAATTCCAAAATTTAATAGTTCATTGTCTAAAGATCTTAAAAGTTTAATTATTAAAAAATATATCAATATAGGTATAGCTGTAAATACAAAAAATGGACTTTTAGTTCCAGTTATATACAACACAAATAAAAAAAATATTTTACAAATTTTATGCTCACTTCGTAAAATTTCAAAAAAAGCAAGAGAAGGAAGATTAATTTCAAATGAAATAAAAGGTGGTTCTTTTACTATATCTAGTTTGGGTGGTATAGGAGGTATGTCATTTACACCTATTATAAATGCACCTGAGGTTGCTATATTGGGAATATCAAAATCTTTTATAAAACCAGTTTGGAATGGTGAAAAATTTATACCTAAACTTGTTTTACCTATATCATTATCTTATGATCATAGAGTAATTGATGGAGCTGATGGGGCATATTTTATTAATAGAATTAAATCTTCTATTAAAATTTCATTGATATAATAATTAAATTATTAATTTTTTTTTAAATATTTATATATATTAAATAACTATAAAATATATATTTTAAATTATAGGAATATAAAATGAATATTAAAATTAATACTCAAGTATTAGTAATAGGTTCAGGACCTGGAGGTTATTCAGCAGCATTTAGATGTGCTGATTTGGGTTTAAATACAATATTATTAGAACAAAATAAAAAATTAGGAGGTGTATGTCTTAATTTTGGATGTATACCTTCAAAATCATTATTACATGTTTCTAAAATAATTAAAGATTCTTATTCTATTAAAAAAAGTGGTATTTTTTTTAAAAAACCTTTAATAAATTTAAAAGAATTAAGAAATTGGAAAAATAATATTATTAATAAAATTGCAAAAAATTTAAAATATATGGCAAAAATACGTAATATAAAAATAATTAATGGTTATGGAAAATTTATTGGATCTAATAATATTTTAGTAAATAATGATAAATTTTCTAAAAATATAAAATTTGATCAAGCAATTATAGCAGTTGGATCTAGTCCAATAAAACCTTCATATATACCTAATGATAGTAGAATATGGAATTCTACTGACGCTCTTAAATTAAATTGCATTCCTAAAAATATGTTAATTATCGGAGGTGGAATTATTGGTTTAGAAATTGCATCTATTTATCAATCTCTTGGATCTAAAATTGATTTGATAGAAAAATTTAATCAAATAATTCCTTCTGCTGATGAAGATATTATAAAATATTTTACAAATATTTTTAAATCTAAAATAAATATAATGTTAAATACTGAAATAAATTATTTAGAACCAAAAGAAGATGGTATTTATGTAAATTTTTTAAAAAAAAATAAATTAATTAATAAAATACGTTATGATAATATTGTTATTGCAATAGGTAGATTTCCAAATGGTAGTATTTTAGAAGCATCAAATGCTGGAATATATGTAAATAATAAAGGATTTATACCAGTTGATAAACAAATGAGAACTAATATTTCTAATATTTATGCTATAGGAGATGTTACAGGTCAACCTATGCTAGCTCATAAAAGTTCTTATGAAGGTCGTTTAGTTGCAGAAATAATTAATGGAAAAAAATATTATTTTGAAACTAAAATTATTCCATTTATAGTATATACAGATCCAGAAATAGCATGGGTTGGTTTAACAGAAAAAGAAGCAAAAGAAAAAAAAATTGATTATGAAGTATCAATATTTCCATGGATATCATCTGGAAGAGCAATTGCTTGCAATTGTACTGAAGGACTTACTAAATTAATTTTTAATAAATCAAATAATAAATTGATTGGTGGAGCAATTATTGGATCAAATGGTGGAGAATTATTAGGTGAAATTAGTTTAGCAATAGAAATGGGATGTGATTCAGAAGATATTTCTTTAACTATGCATGCTCATCCTACTTTATATGAATCAATTAGTTTAGCATCAGAAATTTATCAAGGAACAATAGTTGATATGGTTAATTATAAATTATAAAATATTAATTTTTTATAAATAAATATTTTGTAAAATTAAACAATTTAAATATAAATATTTTATAAATTTAAAATGATAAATAATTTTTATTATAAAAAACATAAGGTAATTAAAAATTTAGGACAACATTTTATAGATGATATATATATTATTAATTTAATAATATCATCTATAAACCCTAAAAAAAATCAAAATATTATTGAAATAGGTCCTGGTTTAGGATCATTAACAAAACCATTATTATCTATAACTAATAGAATTATTGCTATTGAAATTGATAAAAATTTAATAAATTTTTTAAATAAAAATTTAAATTATAAAAAAAATTTAACATTAATAAATAATAATGTTATGAAAATAAATTTTTTTAATTTATCAAAAAAATTTGGAAAACCTATAAGAATATTTGGAAACTTGCCATACAATATATCTACGACTTTAATTATTTATTTAATGAAATATAATCTTATTATTAAAGATATGCATTTTATGTTACAAAAAGAATTATTTAATAGAATAATAGCAATACCTAATAATAAATATTATTGTAGATTAAGTATAATAACTCAATATTTTTTTAAAATTATAAAAATATTAGAAGTTCCATCTTTTTATTTTAAACCAAAACCTAAAGTTGATTCAATATTTGTAAGATTAATTCCAAATAAAAAACCAATATTAAAAGTACATAATATTAAAAATTTATTTTTTTTAACTCAACTATCATTTAAAAATAGAAGAAAAATGCTAAGAAATAGTTTATCTAAAATTTTTAATATAAAAGAATTTATAGAATTAGGAATTAATTCTAAATTAAGAGCTGAAGATTTAAGTATTAAAGAATATTGCAAATTATCTAATCATAAAAATTTAATTAATTTTAATAAAATTTAAAAATATATTTAAAAAATTTAAAATTTATATAAATTAATTTTTTTAATTTATATTTATTTAATTTTATAAATTATTTATTTCTTGTATAGAAATAACATTTGAAATATAATTTGAATTCATACACATAACAGTTGCAAAACCACCATTTAAAGTTGTATCATAATGAACTTTATATTTTAAAGCAGTTTGTCTAATTATTTTAGAATCTTCAATAGAACGTTTTCCAAAAGTAGTATTTAAAATATAACTATATTCATTATTTTTAATTCTTTCTTTAATACTTGAATTTCCTTCGTTAACTTTATTAACAATTCTAGAATTAATACCATATTTTTCTAATAACTTTTTTGTTCCTCTTGTGGCATCTAAAGAAAATCCATTGTTAATAAGTTTAAAAACCAAATTTATTAATTTTAATTTATCAATATTACTTACTGATATTAAAGCACGTCCATTTTGTTTAATATATGAATTAATTCCTAAATTTGCTTTATAAAAAGCTTCATTAAATTTTTTTCCAATACCCATAACTTCACCAGTAGATTTCATTTCTGGTCCCAATATAGGATCTACTTTATTAAATTTATTAAATGGTAAAATAACTTCTTTAACATAAAAAAATTTAGGAATTATTTCTTTTGTATAACCTTGTTTTAAAATAGATTTACCAGTTATTACACGAGATGCTACTTTTGATAAGGGTATTCCTGTAGCTTTAGAAATAAAAGGTATTGTACGTGAAGCTCTTAAATTTACTTCTATTAAAAATATTTCACTATTTTTAACTGCAAATTGTACATTCATTAAACCTATTACTTTTAATTCTAATGCTAATTTTATTACTAAATTTTTAATTAAATTTTGTATTTTTGAATTAATTGTATAAGCAGGGAAAGAGCAAGCTGAATCACCAGAATGAACACCTGCTTGTTCTATATGTTCCATTATTCCACCAATTAAAACATTTTTTCCATCACAAATAATATCAACATCAATTTCTATTGAATCATCTAAAAACTTATCAAGTAATACTGGTGAATTATTAGAAACACTAACAGCATTATTAAAATATTTAATTAAATCATTTTTATCATATACTATTTCCATTGCCCTGCCACCTAAAACATATGAAGGTCTAACTACTATTGGATATTCTATATTTATACATTCTTTAATAGCTGAATTTATTGTTGTTACAGTAGCATTTTTAGGTTGTTTTAAATTTAATTTTTCTATAATTTTTTTAAAAAGATATCTATCTTCTACACAATCTATAGATTTAATATTAGTTCCAATAATATTAATTTTGTATTTTTCTAAATATTTAGATAATTTAATAGGTGTTTGTCCTCCAAATTGGATAATAACTCCTTTAGGTTTTTCAATACGAACTATTTCTAGTATATCTTCTAAAGTAATTGGTTCAAAATATAATCTATCTGAAATATCATAATCAGTAGATACAGTTTCTGGATTAGAATTTATCATTATAATTTCATATCCATCTTCATGTAAAGCTAATGCAGCATGAACACAACAATAATCAAATTCAATACCTTGTCCTATTCTATTTGGACCACTTCCTATAATAACTATTTTTTTTTTATTTTTATTTGGATTTGATTCACATTCTTCATCATATGTAGAATACATATAAGCAGTATTATTTGAAAATTCTGCAGCACAAGTATCAACTCTTTTATAAACAGGATGTAAATTATATTTTTTACGTAAGTTGTTAATGTATTTTTCTGAAGTTCCAATTAAATTTGATATTCTATAATCTGAAAAACCATCACTTTTTAATTTTTTTAAATAATCATAATCAATAATTGGTAAACCATATTTTTTCAATTTTTTTTCTGTATTTACTATATCTTGTATTTGAAATAAAAACCATTTATCTATATTAGTTAAATTAAAAATATATTCTATAGACATACCAAAACGAAATGCATCTGCTATATACCATAAACGATCACTTCCTGCTATTTTTAGTTCTTTTATAATTATATTAAAACAATCTTTATTTTTAAAATCAATTTTTGAATCAAATCCATTTGATTCTATTTCTAAACTTCTAATGGCTTTTTGTAATGATTCTTTTTGTGTTCTTCCTATAGCCATTACTTCTCCTACTGATTTCATTTGTGTTGTAAGTCTATCATTTGTACCATAAAATTTTTCAAAACTAAATTTTGGTATTTTGGTTACAACATAATCTATAGTAGGTTCAAATGAAGCTGTTGTTTTTTTTCCTGTAATATCATTAGTAAGTTCATGTAAGTTATATCCTATAGATAATTTTGCAGCAATTTTAGCTATAGGAAATCCAGTAGCTTTAGAAGCCAAAGCTGAAGATCTAGATACTCTTGGGTTCATTTCTATAATTAACATTAGTCCTGTTTTTGGATTGACAGCAAATTGTACATTTGATCCACCATTATCAACTCCAATTTCTTTTAATACAGATATTGAAGCATCTCTCATATTTTGATATTCTTTATCAGTAAGAGTTTGAGAAGGTACTACAGTAATAGAATCACCAGTGTGTATGCCCATGGGATCAACATTTTCAATAGAACAAACTATAATACAATTATCTTGTTTATCACGAACAACTTCCATTTCATATTCTTTCCATCCAATTAAAGATTCATCTATTAATAATTCATTAGTAGGTGATATATTAAAACCATTTTTACAAATTTTTTTAAATTCTTTTTTGTTATATGCAATACCACCCCCTGAACCACCCATTGTAAAAGAAGGTCTTATTATACATGGGAAACCTATAAATTTAGAAATTGAAATAGCTTCTTTTATATTATGAGCAATTCCTGATTTTGCTGTATTTAATCCAATTTTATTCATAGATTTTATAAATCTATCTCTATTTTCAGCCTTATCTATTGCGTCAGCGCTGGCACCAATCATTTCTACATTAAATTCTTTAAGAATTTTTCTTTTATAAAGTTCTAAAGCACAATTTAATGCAGTTTGACCACCCATTGTTGGTAATAATGCATCAGGACGTTCTTTTTCAATTATTTTACGAACTACTTCCCATTGAATTGGTTCAATATAAGTAGAATTAGCCATTTCTGGATCAGTCATAATAGTAGCAGGATTAGAATTTACTAAAATTATTTTATATCCTTCTTCTGATAAAGCTTTACATGCTTGAGTTCCAGAATAATCAAATTCACATGCTTGACCAATAATAATAGGCCCAGAACCAAGTATTAAAATACTTTTTATATCTTTTCTTTTTGGCATTTTAAAAATCCTAATTTATTTTTTTAAAATAAAAATTTTTTATTAATTTTATAAAATAATCAAATAATTTTGATGAATCATGAGGCCCAGGACTGGCTTCTGGGTGTCCTTGAAAACTAAATGCAGGTTTAATATTACTATGCAATCCTTGTATTGTATTATCAAATAATGAAATATGAGTTACTTTTAAAGTATTTGGTATATTTTTTATATTTACTACAAATTCATGATTTTGTGTAGTAATCATAATTTTATTATTATTTAAATTTTTTACTGGATGATTACTTCCGTGATGTCCATACTTCATTTTTATTATTTTAGCACCATGAGATAATGCTAAAAGTTGATGACCCAAACAAATACCAAATATAGGTATATTTTTATTAATAATTTTATTAATATATGATATTGCATAATAACAAAATAAAGGATCACCTGGTCCATTAGATAAAAAAACACCATCTGGATTAAGTTTTATAACTTCTTCAGCTGAAGTTTTTGATGGAACAACTGTTAATAAACATCCTCTATCAACTAACATACGCATTATATTATGTTTTATACCATAATCATATACTACAATATGATAAATTAAATTTACTAATTTATTTTTTAAATTATATTTAGTTAAATAACTACTTTTATTCCATATATATTTTTTATTAGTACTTACTTTTTTAACAAAATTAAAATTTTTTAAAAAATTATTTTTTTTATATTTATTTATAAAAAAAAATTTATTGTTTTTATATTCTGATATTATATATCCATTTTGTGTTCCTTTATTTCTTATTATCCTAGTTAATTTACGTGTATCAATATTGCTAATTCCAACTATATTATTTTTATTTAAATAAAATGAAAGAGTGTAATTACTTCTAAAATGATTAGAATTTAAAGATATATTTTTTACAATAATTCCACTGACATGAATTTTATATGATTCATTATCTAATTTGTTTATTCCAGTGTTTCCAATATGTGGGTATGTAAATGTAATAATTTGATTTGAATAAGATGGATCAGTTATTATTTCTTGATATCCAGTCATAGATGTATTAAAAACAATCTCTCCTGTCGTAATACCTTTTATTCCAATACTATAACCTTTAAATTCAGTACCATCTTCTAAAATTAATAATGATGACTTTATCAAAACAACCTCCAATAAATATTTAATTTACTTAATTTAATTTAATAAATAAAATAAAATATAATAAGTAAATTATAAATATTTATATTATTAATATAATAATATTTATATATATAAATATTATTATGTTTAAAATTATTATTTTGATATCAATTAATTTTTAAAAAAAAAATTAATTTAATTTAAAAAATTTATATAAAATATTATAAATATATATTAAATATATTTAAAATTAAAATAAAACTAAAATTTAATATTAAAAATGATAAATATTATAATCTAATTTATCTATATAGAATTAAATTCTGTTTAATATAATATTTCTTAAATTAAATTTAATTAAAATTTAAAAAACTTAAATTTTTTAAATTGTTATATAAAATATTAAAACTAATACATTTATGAAAACAATTATTTATGTAACAAGTCCTGAAAGTTGTCAAATACACATATTTGAAATGGATTCTTTTGGATATTTAAATTTATTACAATTAATAAATACTCCAGAAGCAGGAAATACAATTGTAATACATCCTTTTAAAAAATATCTTTATCTTGGAATTAAAAATAAATTTGGAATAGTAAATTATAAAATTAATAAAAATGGATTACTTAAAAAGATTTATATAACTAAATTACCAGGAAATCCAACTTATTTATATATTGATGTATTTGGAAATAATATGTATTCTGTTTCTTATTCTAAAGGAATTTTAAGTGTAAGTAATATAAATTCAAAATATATTGTAGACACTCCAAAACAAATAATAAGTGGATTAATTGGTTGTCATTCAGTTAATTTTGATAATTTTAATAAAAAAATATGGGTTACTTGTTTAAAAAAAAATTTAATTAAAATATTTAATATTAAAAATAATGGATGTTTATCTTTTTTAAAATACAAAGAAATAATTTTTGATAATAAAGATGGTCCACGTCATATTACATTTAATAAAAATAAAAAATACGCATATGTTATTAATGAATTAAGTGGTACAGTAAGTATAATTTATATTAATTTTAAAAACATAAATCCTATTATTATAAATAAAGTAGATATTATTAAAAATATAAATATATATTATGCTTGGTCCTCAGATATACATATTACACCTAATGGAAAATGGCTTTATTGTTGTGATAGAAATTTAAATATTATTAGTATTTTTTCAGTATCAAAAAAAGGAGACATTATAGTTTTTTTAAAATATATAAAAACAATAATTCAGCCAAGATCTTTTATTATTGATAAAAATGGTAAATTTATTATAATTGCTGGTCAAAAATCAAATAATATTTTGATTTATAAAATAGATAATGAATCAGGAAATTTATATAAATTAAATAAATATGAAGTTGGTATTGGACCAACTTGGATATCTATAATATATATTTGAAAATTTAAATTTTTATTTAAATTATTTAATAATTTTAAATATTTTTATTTTATTAAGTTAAATTTTATTTATTATTTTAAATAAATTATTTTTAATTTTAAAAATATTTTTTAAATTAATATTTTTTTTAATAACTGATTGTATTAAAAAAATATTATTTATCATTATACAAAATGATAAAACTATACCTATATTACACCAATTTTTTTTTATTTTTGTTTCTATAAAATCACCTAATGAAGGTTTATTTAATAAAAAACATTTAAAAGAAAATAAATATTTTTTAATATTTTTAATATATCTAAAACTTGATATAATTTCTTGACCAAGATAACATCCTTTTTTAAAACTAATAGCTTTTAACTTATCAATATTAATTGATTGTGGTATAAATTTATTAATATTATTTGAATTTATAATTGGATATCCTGATTCAATATCTAATGATAACCATTGATTACTATCATTAAATTTAACTTTTTCTTTTATATTATTTAATATATTTAAATATTTTTTATAATTAGTAATAATTAAAAATCTTTTAGATGGATTATTAAAAAATAATATTATACTTTTTTTATATTTAAATAATAAATTATTATTTTTTGGTATAAAATTAAATATATTTTTAATAATTTTTTCTGATTTCGATCCAGCTATTCCAAATAATAAATATTTATAATTTTTTTTAAAAAAAACTTTAGAAAAAGTAGAATATTTTTTAAATTCTTTAATTAATATTTCTATAACACTATTTTCAATTAAAATAAATATTTCTTTTTTATGATAAAAAATACAAAAAAAACTTATTACTTTTCCTTTTTCATTGCAATAAGATCCAAAAATAAAATTATTTTTTTTTAATAAGAATAAATCACATGTAATTTTTGTTTGAATATATTCAATATTATCTTTTCCACTAATTTTTAGTATATTCCATTTTTCCATAGAAATAAATGTTAAAGGTAGTATATTAAATGGATAATAAAATATATTTTTAAATATTATTTTATTTTTCATATATATAAATAATATTTTATTAAATTTTAAATAAATTATTAAAATAAATTTTAATAATTTTAATAATTTAATTATATAAATATTTTTTAAAAATATACAATATAAATATATTTATATAAAATATATTAAAATTAATATATAAAATATATTAAAAAATTATTATAAATTAATTAATTTATTTAAAATTTTTTTAAAAACAATTTTTTTATAAAAGAGTTATAACCAATGTTTGAAATAAATTTTTTAAAAAAAAGAATAAAAAAATCTTCTAAAAAATTAGAAAAATTAATTATTTTATTTGAATATTTAAAAAAAAAAAAACAATTAAAAGATATAATTTTACAATTAAAAAATTCAAAAATATTTAATAAAAATAATATTGTTAATAATTTAAGTAAAAATATTATTTTTTTAAAATCTTATATTAAACCAATTAAAAAAATAATTAATAATATAAAAGATATAAAAATTATTATCAAATTAATGGAAAAAGAAATAAATAATAATTTATTTTTTGAAATTAAAAAAGATATTGATAATTTAAATATATTAATTAATAATTTTGAATTAAAAAAAATGTTTCCAAAAAAAAGTGACAATCTAAATTGTTATATAGATATTAAAGCTGGATCAGGAGGTATAGAATCTCAAGAATGGGCTAGTATGATTATGAAAATGTATTTAAAATGGTCAGAAATTCATAAATTTAAAACACAAATAATAGAAGAATCTGAAGGTGAAAAAATAGGAATAAAATCAGCAACAATAAAGATTGTTGGTAAATATGCATATGGATGGTTAAAAACTGAAAGTGGAGTGCATAGAATGATTAGAAAAAGTCCATTTAATTCAGGAAAAAAAAGACATACATCTTTTAGTTCTTCTTTTGTATATCCAGAAATTAATAATAAAATTAATATTAAAATTAATTCATATGATTTGCGTATTGATTTATATCGTTCATCTGGATCAGGCGGTCAAAATGTTAATTGTACTGAATCTGCTGTAAGAATTACACATTTACCAACTAAAATTACTACTCAATGCCAAAATGAAAGATCACAACATAAAAATAAAATTCAAGCAATGAAACAACTTAAATCTAAAATATATAAATACGAATCAATTAAAAAAAAAAAAAATAAAAAAAAAATAGAAAAAAATAAATCTAATATTACATGGAGTAATCAAATAAGATCATATATTTTTGATAATTCTATAATAAAAGATAATCGTACTGGTTTAGAGCTTAATAATATTAAATCAGTAATGAATGGTAATATAGATAAATTTATTAAAACAAGCATTAAATTAGGTATATTATAAAATTATATGTATAAATATTTAAAAAATAATTATTATAAAACTTTATTTACAAATAAAGAAATTTTAATACGTAAAAAAAAAATTGATAATATACGTAAAAAAGAAATTGCATTTCCAAATAATTTTCGTAGAAATTATCTTTCAAAAGACATACATGATAAATTTAATAATAAAAATAGATTAGAATTAGAAAAATTAAATATTAAAGTAAAAATTGCAGGAAGAATAATTTCAAAAAGAATAATGGGTAAGGCTTCTTTTTTAACAATTCAAGATGTTGATGGTAAAATACAAATATATATTTGTAAGAATAAAATTTCTAAATATCAATATAATATTTTTTTTAAAAACTTAGATATTGGTGATATTATAGGTATTAAAGGAAAATTGTTTAAAACTAAAACAGGTGAATTAACAATATATTGCAAATATATTATTTTAATAACTAAATCTATAAGATTATTTCCAGATAAATTTAAAGGATTATCTGATAATGAAATTATATATAGACAACGTTATCTTGATCTTATATCAAATATTAAATCTAGAAAAACTTTTAAAATGCGTTCTAAAATAATATCAGAAATTAGATTATTTATGAAAAACAATAATTTTATTGAAGTTGAAACACCAATGATGCAAGAAATACCTGGAGGAGCATCTGCTCGTCCTTTTATAACTCATCATAATAAATTAGAAAAAGATATGTATTTAAGAATTTCTCCAGAATTATATTTAAAAAAATTAGTAATAGGTGGTTTAGAAAAGATATATGAACTTAATCGTAATTTTAGAAATGAAGGTATTTCTACAATACATAATCCTGAATTTACTATGATGGAATTATATATAGCTTATTCTGATTATAAAGATTTAATATTACTAATTGAAGATATGTTATGTAAATTAATAAGAATTATATATAAAAAAAATTTTATATTATATAAAAATAAAAAAATTTTTTTTAAAAAACCTTTTAAAAAAATTAGTATGAAAGATTCTATACATTATTTTAACCCTAAAATAAAAATAAAACATTTAGAAAATATTGAATTTGCTATTGATATAGCTAATAAAAATGGAATTAAATTAAATAAAAATTGGAAATTGGGTAAAATTATTACTAAAATTTTTGAAAAAACAACAGAAAATTTTTTAATACAACCTACTTTTATTACTGATTATCCTATAGAAGTATCACCTATGGCTCGTACAAATGATAATAATAAATTTTTAGCTGATAGATTTGAATTTTTTATCGGTGGTATTGAAATAGGAAATGGATTTTCCGAACTAAATGATTATGATGAGCAAAAATTGAGATTTGAAGAACAATTAAAACATAAAAATAAAATAAATAACGATAATATATTTTATGATTATGATTATATTAAAGCTCTTGAATATGGTTTGCCTCCAACAGCTGGATTGGGTTTAGGTATAGATAGATTAATAATGATTTTAACAAATAATAAAAATATAAAAGATGTAATATTATTTCCTGAAATTCGTTCAAAAAAAATAAATTTAAAATAAAATTATTAATTTAAAATTATTTAAAAAAATAAATATATTATTTAATTAATATTATATATTAAATATATTTATATATTAAAAATTAATAAAATTAAAAATATAATTTTATATAAATAAATAAATTAAATTAAATATATTTAAAATATTAAATTTTTAATTTTTATTTTTAATATTTCTATTGTTTTTATTTTTAATATTAAATATTTCATTTTTTTCATTTAAAATTATATTTATAGGTATTCCATTTAAATTAAAAAATGATCTAAAATAATTTATAATATATTTTTTATAATCTTTTTTAAAATATTTTAAATTATTTCCATGTATTACTATTTTTAATGGATTATATCCACCAATATGAGCATATTTAATTTTTATTAGATTATTTTTAAATGATGGATTATGTTTAATTAATGCATTTTTAATAACTTTTGTAATTAAAGATGAATTTAATTTAATTTTTGATTTATTATAAACTTCATTTATTGATTTAAATATATTAAAAATACCTTCACATTTAATAGCAGAAATAAAATGAATTTTTATAAATTTTAAAAAACTAATTTTGTTATTTAAATAATATTTAATTTTTTTTTTATTTTCTAAAGAAATTTTATCACATTTATTAACAATAATTATTAAAGATCTACCTTTTTTAATTATTAGATTAATTAATGAAATGTCTTGATCTAAAAAACCTGCATTTGCATCTATCATTAATAATGATAAATTTGATTTATTTATAGAATCAAAAGTTTTAATAATAGAAATAATTTCTATTTTTTTAGATATTTTTTTTTTTTTTCTAATTCCAGCTGTATCAATTAATATATATTTTTTATTTTCATATTTTATTAAATTATATATACTATCTCTAGTAGTACCAGGTTTATTATCTACTAAAATACGTTTTTTATTTAACAAATTATTTATAAGAGTAGATTTTCCTACATTTGGTCTTCCAATGATTGAAATTTTAATAATTTTTGATTTTAAAAAATACATTTTATTTTTATAAACATTTTTAATTAATAAATTTTTATAAAAATTTTCATTATTTTCAAAATAATTAAATTTTTTAATAGAAGAAATAAAATAATTTAATTTTTTAATAAATTTGTATATTCCAATATTATGCTCAGCAGAAATAAAAAAAAGTTCACCCATTCCTAAATTATAAAATTCATTTTTATATAAATTAATATTTAAACAATCATTTTTGTTAATAATAATAAATTTTTTTTTTTTTATTTTTCTTAATTTTTTTGCAATACTTTTATCTTCATATGTAAGTCCTGTTTTTCCATCTAAAATAAATAAAATTATTTCAGATTCTTCAATTGCTAAAAATGTTTGTTCTAAAATTTTTAAATCTATTAAATTTTTTGATTTTTTAATACCACCAGTATCAATTAAAATACATTCAATATTTTTACATTTAAAATAACCATATTGTCTGTCACGAGTTAAACCAGGTATATTTTGAACAAGTGCATTCTTTGTTTTAGTTAATCTGTTAAAAAGAGTTGATTTTCCTACATTTTGACGACCAACTATCGTTATTATAGGAATCATTTTTTTTCTCATTTAGTTATTTTTTTTATATAAAGATATTATTATTTATTTAAAATTAAATTTTTTAATATTTAATTTTAAATAAATAATAATATCTTTATAAAATAATTTTATTTCTTTTCCTGTAATTAAATTTTTTAATAAAATTTTATCTAATTTTTTAATATTTTTTAATATTAAAACAAAATTTGAACGGTATTTATAAGCTTTTTTTAATTGATTATTAAAATTACTAACAGAATAATCAGTTATTAACTTAATATATGGTAATTTATTTCTTAAGTTTTCAGATATAATTAAAGCTTTACTTTTATTTTTAATAAATGATGTTATAATATAAAGATCTAAAAATTTAATAGAAAAAAAATTTGGATTTATTTTTTTTATAAGAATAATAATTCTATCTAAACCAATAGAACAACCTATGGCTGGTTTATTTATACCTCCTAATTTTTCAGTTAAATTATCATAACGACCTCCACCACAAACTGTATTTTTAGAACCTATAAAATTAGTTATCCATTCAAATACTGTTTTATTATAATAATCTATTCCACGTACTAAATTATTATCAACTTTATATTTTATATTATTTTTATCTAAAATATTACATAAATTTTTAAAATGACAATAAGAATCATTATCTATATAATTTATAAATTTAGGAGCACTTTTTAATAAATTCTTTATTTTTTTATTTTTACTATCTAATATTCTAATTATGTTATTATTTTCTATTTTTTTTTTTGAATCTTCATCTAAATATTTATAATTTAAATTAAAAAATTTATATAAATGATTAATATATTTAAAACGTGATTCAACAGATCCAATTGAATTAATATGTAATGATAAATATTTATTTAATCCAAGTAAATTCCATAAACGATATGTAAGTAAAATAATTTCTACATCAATACAAGGTCCTTTATGTCCAAAAATTTCTATACCTGCTTGATAAAATTGTCTGTATCTACCTTTTTGTGGTCTTTCATATCTAAACATTGGACCTATATACCAAAAACGTTGTTCATTATTTCTTAAAAGCCCATGTTCAATACAAGCTCTTGCACAACAAGCAGTACCTTCTGGTCTTAAAGTAATACTATTTCCATTTTTATCTTTAAATGAATACATCTCTTTATTAACTAAATCAGTTAAATTTCCAATAGATTTATTAAATAAAGATGTTTTTCCTAAAATAGGAAAACGTATTTCAGAATAACCATACATTATAAAAACTTTTTTAATTATTTTTTCTATTTTTTGCCATAAAAAAGTTTCTTCTGGTAATAAATCTCTAGTTCCACGAATAGAATTTATTTTATTTGACATCCATATCTCTTTTGTATTATAAATTATAATATTTTAAATTTATTATTAAATTTTAAATTTTAATAAAAATTATTTAATAACTTATTTAAATTAAATTAAAAATTTATTTTAATAAAATTATATTTTAATACGATTTATAACACTACCAACAAGTTGTCCACATGAAGCATTTATATCACTTCCTCTTGTTTTTCTTATAATTGTTATAAATCCATAATTAATCAAAATTTTATGAAATATTTTTATTTTTTTTTTTGAACTACATTTATATTTAGATCCAGGAAAATTATTAAATGGAATTATATTAATAATGCAATTAATATTTTTTAATAGTTTTGCTAATTCATAAGCATGTTCAATTTTATCATTTATATTATTAATCATTACATATTCTATTGTAACTCTTTTATTTTTTTTTTTTGATTTTTTTATATATATTCTTATTGAAGATATTAAACTTTTTATATTATATTTAATATTAATTGGCATTATTTTATTTCTTACAATATCATTTGGAGCATGTAATGAAATTGCTAATGATATATTAATATAATGTAATTTTTTAATAATTGGAACAATACCAGATGTTGAAATAGTTATTTTTCTTCTAGATATAAAAAAACCAAAATTATCTACCATAATATCTATTGATTTTTTAACATTTTTAAAATTAAGTAATGGTTCTCCCATTCCCATTATAACTATATTTGTTATAAATTTTTTTTTTTTAAAATTGTATAAATTAATATATTTATTAGCTATTAATATTTGCCCTATAATTTCTGAAGTTTTTAAATTTCTATTAAATCCTTGTTTTGCTGTTGAACAAAATGAACATTTTAAATAACATCCTATTTGAGATGAAATACATAAAGTTGATCTATTTTTTTCAGGTATATAAACAGTTTCTATTTTTTGATTTTCTATTTGAATAATCCATTTTACTGTTCCATCATTAGATATATACTGTTTATTAATTTTTGGAATTTTAATTTCTAAATTATTTTTTAATTTTAACTTTAATTTTGAATTTATATTACTCATTTTATCAAAATTATTACATTGATTATGATATATCCATTTCATAACTTGTTTAGCACGAAATGATTTTTCAGATATTTTTAAAAAAAAATTAATTAATTCTTTTCTATTCATATCTAAAATATTTATTTTTTTTATTTTTAATTTATTTAAATCATTTTTATAATTTAAACTTAATGATTTATTTTCTATTTTTAAATACATTTAATTTCAACCTTTCAATGAAATTATATATAAATTTAATTAAATTAAATAAATTAAATTTAAAATAAAATTTACCGAAGTGGCGAAATTGGAATACGCAGTTAATTCAAAATTAACAGCTTAATTGCATGTCGGTTCGAATCCGACCTTCGGTATAAATAAAATTATTAATATTAAATTATTAATAATTTTATTTAAATTAAATAATTTATTTTTCTAAAATAACTGTAGAAATAACATATTTTTTTTCATCAGATATAGTAATAAATATTTTATTTATTTTTAATTTTATAGCTAAGTATAAAGATTTTGATAAAAAATGAACTAATGGTTTTCCTAAATTATTTTTATATATTTCAAATTGTGAAAAATATATACCTTTAGTAATTCCAAAACCTAATGCTTTTGAAATAGATTCTTTTACTGAAAATATTTTAGAAATAAATCTTGCTTTATCTTTATTTTTATTATATTCATATAATTCGTTTTTACTTAAAATTCTTATTGCAAAATTATCACCATAATTTAAAATAATTGATTTTATTCTATATATATTTATAATATCAGTTCCTATTCCTATGATAGTCATTATTAATTATCTTTTAATTAATTAAAATTAATTTAATTTTATTTAATATTTATTTAATAATAATTATTATTATTTAAATAAAAAATGTTATTTAATTTTATTTATAATAATATAAAATTTTTATTTTATTTTTATCCAAATATTAAGAAAAATATTTATTTTTAATAATTTTTCTATTTCATTTTTTGCTAAAATAATTATCTTTTTTATTTTATTTCCATTTTTTCCAATAATTATTTTTTTATGATTAATATTATTAACAAATAAAATAGAATAAATAATATATAAACCATTTTCATTTTTATTAATTTTTTCAATATAAACAGATATTAAATTTGGAATCTCATCACCAGTTAACCTTATAACTTTTTCTCTTATAATTTCAGAAATTAAATTTTTTTTTGATTGATTTGTAATATAATTTTTTGGAAAAATATGATTTCTATTTTTAATAGAATTACATACTATTTTAGATAAAATATCAATATTAATTCCATTTTTAGCAGAAATAGGTATTATTTCATAAAATAAATTTTTTGAATTAATTAATTTAATAAATGGCAATATTAATTTTTTATTACTAATTTTATCTATTTTATTTATTGCCAAAATTATATTACATTTTTTTTTTTTAATTATTTTCAATAATGTATCTTCAATTGTATTCCACTTTATTATTTCAACAACAAAAATAATAGTATCTATTTTATTTGTAATATTTTTATATATTTTTTTATTTAAAAAAAATTTTTTTTTTTGTTTAATTACAAAACCAGGATTGTCAATATAAATAACTTGATACAATAAATGTGTATATATACCTAAAATAAATTTTTTTGTAGTTTGTTTTTTTTTTGAAGTAATAGAAATTTTACTTCCTATTAAATAATTTAATAAAGTAGATTTTCCTACATTTGGTCTTCCTATTATAGAAACATAACCGCAATAAGTCATATATTAATTCTCAATATATAGTATTTTAAGAGCTTTTTTAGCTGCATTTTGTTCAGCTTTTCTTCTACTAAAACCATTTCCTAATATTGGCTGAATAATTCCAATAATTTTACAATGTATAATAAATTCTTGATAATTGGAATCACCTTTAATTTTAACAACTAAATAATTAGGTAATTGTAAATGTATACTTTGAAGATATTCTTGTAATTTGGTTTTAAAATCTTTTTGTTTGTGACTTGGATTTATTTTATTTAATCTTATCTTATACCAATTTAAAATTATTTTTTCTACTGTAATAATATTACTATCTAAAAAAACACTACCTATTAAAGCTTCAATAGTATCAGCTAAAACTGATTCTCTATAATAACCACCTATTTTTATTTCACCCTGTCCAAGTTTTAAACATTCACCTAAATTAAAATCTTTTGCTATTTCAGCTAATGTATTTTTTTTTATTAAAGTGGAACGCATTCTGCTCATATCTCCTTCATTAATTAATGAAAATTTTTTATATAATGCACTTGTTATTACATAACTTAATATAGAATCTCCTAAAAATTCTAAGCGTTCATTATGTTTTATACTAGCACTTCTATGAGTTAATGCTTGTAAAAAAAACTCTTGTTTTTTAAAAAAATATCCTAGTTTTTTTTGTAAATTATTTATTATAAAATTCATATATTATTAATAACTCAAATTTATTAATATATAAATATAATATATTATTATATTAAAAAATAAAAATATAATTAATATTATTAAGTATTAATTATTAATATAATTTAATTTATTAAAAATAATTTATTTAAAAAAAATTAAAAAAAATTTTTATATATTAAAATTAAATAATTTAATTATTAAAAATAATAATTAAAAAATTGAATATTTTAAATATTAATAATATTTAAATATAAATTTTATTAAAAAAAATTATTTTTAAATAATAAAAATACTTATATTTATTTTTTTTTTAATATATTAATAAATACATTTTTAGGAATATTTATATTTCCTATATATTTCATTTTTTTTTTACCTTCTTTTTGTTTTTTTAATAATTTTTTTTTACGACTTATATCACCACCATGGCATTTTGATAATACATTTTTTCTTAATTGATTTATATTAGATCTTGAAATAACATTTTTTCCAATAACAGCTTGAATTGATATATTAAATTGATGACGTTGTATTGAATTTTTAAGTTTATTAACTAATTTAATTCCATAATTAATTGAATTACTTCTATGTATAAAAATTGATAAAGAATCTACTTTATTTTTATTAATTAAAATATCAACTTTAACTATGTCTGATTTTTTAAATTTTTTAAAACTATAATCTAAAGAAGCATATCCACAAGAATTAGATTTAATTTTATCAAAAAAATCTAAAATAACATAATTCATTGGAATATCATAAATTAATTTTATTTTGTTACCTAGGTAAAATATTTTTTTTTGAATTCCTCTTTTTAATTCGCAAAGTGAAATTATTTTTCCAAAATATTTAATTGGTGATAATATATTACATTCAGCAATTGGTTCACGAAATTCATATATATCATTTATATTATTAATTTTAGATGGACTATCTATATATAAAGTTTGTTTTTTTTTTGTAATGACTTCATAAGTTACTGATGGAAAAGTATTTATAATACTAATATTATATTCTTTTAATATTCTTTCTTTTACAATTTCCATATGAAAAAGACCAAGAAAACCACATCTAAAACCAAAACCTAAAATATTAGATTTTTCAGATTCATAAAATAATGAAGAATCATTTAAACTTAATTTAACTATAGATTTTCTAAAATTTTCATAATTTTTAGAATCAACTGGAAATAAACTAGTATATACCATAGGTTTTGCTTTTTTAAAACCAGGTAATAAGTTTATTGATTGATTAGAATAAAGAGTAATTGTATCACCTACAGGTGATTTATTTATATTTTTAATAGAACATGCTAACCATCCAACCTCTCCACAATTTAAAAAATTACGATTTTCATTTTTAGGAGTAAAAATTCCTAATTTTTCTACTTTATATATTTTTCCAGTACTAATTATTTTAATTTTATTACCAATTTTTAATTTACCATTTTTTATTCTTATTAATGATATTACTCCTAAATAATTATCAAACCAAGAATCTATAATTAAAGCTTGTAATGATGAATTTATATTTCCTGATGGAAATGGTATATCTTTTATAATTCTTTTAATTATTTTATTAACACCATATCCAGTTTTAGAAGAACATAATATTGAATTTGAAGAATCAATTCCTAAAATATTTTTTATATCTTTAATTACTTTGTTAGGATTAGCATTTGGTAAATCTATTTTATTAATAACTGTTATTATTTTTAAATTCATTTCTATTGCTAAATTACAATTGCTTAATGTTTGAGATTCTATACCTTGGGTTGCATCAACAACAAGAATTGCACCTTCACATGCAAACATTGATCTTGAAACTTCATAAGAAAAATCTATATGACCAGGTGTATCTATTAAATTAAGTTGATAAAATTTATTATCTATATATTTATAATTTAACGTTGCACTTTGTGCTTTAATGGTTATACCCCTTTCTTTTTCTATTTCCATTGAATCTAAAACTCTAGATGACATTTCACGTTTACTTAAACCACCACAAATTTGTATTATTCTATCTGATAAAGTTGATTTTCCATGATCAATATGAGCAATAATAGAAAAATTTCTTATATTTTTAGTTTTAATAAACATTAAATTTAAAATAAATTTTTTATAATTTATTTTTCCATATTTTAAAATACATAATAATTAAATTTATTAATTAATAAAATTATATTATTATTAATTTAATTATTTTAATTTATAATTATTAAAATAATTAAATTAATAATAATATAATTTTATTTAAAAAAATGTTAAATTTTTAAAAATATTTAATAGTTTGTGTTTTAATATATTTTATATTAAATATACTTTGTTATTAAAAATATCTGTTTGTATAATATTATAAATACAAATAAATGATTAAAATTTATATAAAAAGTTGGTAAAATTTTTCCTATTATTATTAATTTAAAAAGCAAATAAAAATATGTAATAGAAAAAAAATAAAAAATTTATTATATAAAAAATATTTTAAATATTATAATTAAATTAATATTCCTTTGTAATAATATTTATTTATAAAAGTTCTTAATATAAATTAAATATAATAAAATATTAATTGTAATATAATAAATAAATATAAAGTAAATATATATATTAAAAAATTTTTAAATCATTTATCAAAATTTTTTATTTAAAATAAATTAAAAAAATTTAATAGTTTAAAGATTTTCATTTAAATTTAAACATTTAAATTTTAAAATATCTCAATAAACATTAAATTTAATGAAAAGTATAATTAATGAAATATAAATTATTTATTATTAACTAATTTTTAAATAAATAAAAATAGTCATATTAACTAAAAATCATAATATTTATTTTAATATTTTAATAACATTTAAATATCTTAAATTAATTTTATAAAAAAATGATAATTTATTTAATTTTTCAAAAAATAGTAAAAAAAAATAAAAAAAATAATATTAGATATAATAAAATTATTTATTTTAAAAAAAGTATTTAAATTATAAACATATATTTATAATATTTTATAAATTTTTTAATAGCATTAGTCATAAAATAAATAAATTAAATTTAAAATAAAAAAATTATTAAAATATTAATTACGTATTTAAAATAATTAATAAATTATTTTTTATACTTAAAATTCATAAATATATAATTAATTTATATAAAATTTATTATTAATATATTTATTTAATTAAAAAATAATAATATAACACCTGATATTTTAATAAAGTTTTTTAATTAAATTGATGTTTGTATAAAGACAATAATAATTTAAATAAATTATATTAATAAATCAAAATTTATTAATTTTAGTAATAAATTAAATAAATTTTATTATAAAGTTTATTTAATAATAAAATTATTTAAAATAAAAAAACTAGTATCAATTAATAAAATTATTACATATTTATTTATTGGTATTAGAATAAAAAATAATTAAATTTAATAAAAATAAATAAATTATTAAAATTATAAAATTATAAAATAAATTATATTAATTAATTTTATAATTTTATTATAAATTTTAATTTTATATTTAAATAAAATTTATTTTATATTAAATAATATTTTTTTTATTAAAAATAGCATTTTTTAAATCCAAAATATTAATTTTAGATGTAAATAATTTATTAACAACTAAAGAAGAAGCAATATTAGCTAAAAAACAAGATTTTTTTATATTAAAACCTAAAGATAAAGAAGAAGCAAAAACACTAATAAAAGTATCCCCAGCTCCAGTAACATCCTGTACTTTATATGCATAAGAAGGTATATTTAATACATTTTTATTTGATTCTATTAAAAGTAATCCATTTTCTGATCTTGTAATAATTAAAGCAGAAAGTTTATTATAAAAAACAACTTTCATTCCTAAATTTATTAATTCTTTTTCATTATTCCAAGATCCAACAACTTTTTTAAATTCTAATTCATTTGGAGTTAAAACAGTTGATCCTTTATATTTACTTAAATCACTATTTTTAGTATCTACAATTATTGGAATATTATTTTTAATAGCAATATTAATTATTGATTTTACATTATATAAAGAACCTTTATTGTAATCAGAAATTATTATTGCACCTGAAGTTAATATATTTTTTTTTATATTTTTTATCATTATTTTAGAATTTATTTTATTAAAATATTTTTCATAATCTATTCTTAAAACATTATTATAATTTAATAATAAACGTAATTTAGTAATTGTTGGATATGAATTTATTGAAATTAAACTATATTTAACACCATTATTTATAAGTATTTTTGATAATATTTTTGAATATTTATCAATACCAGTTATTCCAAATAAATTAGAATTACATCCTAAAGAAGCAACATTCATTGAAACATTAGCAGCTCCTCCTGGCCTGTATGATAATAAATTTGTTTTAAATATTTTATAATTATTTTCTAAATCAATTTTATTATTAATACATTTAAAATATTTATCTAAAATAATATCACCTACTATTATAATATTTCCTAATTTAAAATTTGGCAAAATCAAATTAATTCCTTAATTAATAAATAAAATTATTTATATTTTTTTTAATTTAAAAATTTTAATAAAAATTTATTTCTTTATATATATTTTTAATATTTATTTTAGCTTTATTTCTTGCTTTTTCTGCACCATTAAATGCTATCTTTATAAGATAATCTTCTTCTTTTCTTAAATCAAAATATTTATTTTGAAAAGATTTAAGATGATAAAATAAAGAATCTGATAAGTATTTTTTTAAATTACTATAATTTTTATTATTAAATTGTTTTTCAAGTTCAGATATAGAAATTTTATTTATAAAAGAAAGAATATTTAATAAATTTGAAACACCTGGTTTGAGTATTGGATCATAATGAATAGAAGGGGGTATATCTGAATCTGTTACTGCATTTTTAATTTTATTTCTAATTGAATTTTCACTTTCTAATAAATAAATTACATTATTATTATTAGTATCTGATTTTGACATTTTTTTACTTGGATTTAACAATGACATTATACATGATCTTTTTTTAATAATTAGAGAATTTGGTATATTAAATATTTTTTTTCCATGTAATGAATTAAATCTTTTTGCTATATTTTTTGTTAATTCTAAATGTTGTAATTGATCATTTCCTATTGGAACTATATTTGTTTTATAAAGTAAAATATCAGATGCCATTAATATTGGATAATTTAATAAACCAATATTTATATTTTTATTTTTTTTTAATAATTTATTTTTAAATTGCGACATACGTTTCAATTCACCATAATTAGTATAACAATTTAAAATCCAATTAAGATATGTATGTTCAATTACATTTGATTGGATAAAAATTATACTTTTTAATGGATCCACTCCGCAAGTTATATATATTGCTATAAGATCTAAAGTTAATTTTTTTAATTTTCTATAGTCTTTTATAACAGTCATTGAATGCAAATCTGCAATACAATAAATGCAATCATTATTGTTTTGTAAATTTCTCCATTGACTTAAACATCCTATATAATTTCCAATTGTTATATTTCCTGATGGTTGAACTGCACTAAATACTATATTTTTTATCATTTTAAATCCATAAATTTAAAATTAATATTATTAAAAAAATTTATATAATTTATTTAAATTATAAAAAAAAGTTTAAATAATCTAACATAATGATAGTTCATAACGCATATTATATATAACTTTTTTATAATTTTTATTATTAAATATTGATGAACCAGATACAAACATATTAGCACCAGATATAGCAATTTTTTTTATATTACTAACTTTTATACCCCCATCAACTGACAATATAACATTTTTTTTAATTTTATCTAAAATTTTTCTTACTATTTTTATTTTATTTAAAGTTGAAAATAAAAATTTTTGACCTGAAAATCCAGGATTTACAGACATTAAAAGTACAATATCAATTTCATTTATTAAATCATTTGTAATAAAATTAAATGATGTACATGGATTTAAAGCTATTCCTACTTTGCATCCATATGATTTAATAATTTTAATAGTCTTTTTTATATTATTTGATGAATCTGGATGAAAAGTTATATAACTTGCACCAATTTTAGCAAATTTTTTAATTAAATACTCTAAAGGATTTACCATTAAGTGAATTTCAATTGGTAATTTTATTCCGTAATTTATTAATGATTTAATAATAAATGGACCTATACCTATGTTAGGTACATAATGATTATCCATAACATCAAAATGAATAATATCAACACCAGATGATGTTAATATATCAATATCTTCACCTAATTTAGCAAAATTAGCATTAATTATTGATGGTGCAATTAAAAATTTTTTCATTTATATACCATTTGTATTATGTAATAATATAATATTTAAATATTAATTTAATATTTAATATTAATACTATTATTTAGTATTTTTAAAATTATAAGTATAATACATTAATGATCTTATTATTTTTGAATTTCCAGCTATAATATTATTACTTATTAAATAATTACTTTCTCCTAAAAAATCTGTTAATAATCCACCAGATTCTCTTATAATAAGATCACCACTTATAAAGTATATTGGATTTATAAACATTTCAAAATAACCATCTATTTTACCTGAAGCTACATAAGATAAATCTAAAGATGTAGAACCTGTGCTTCTTAAATAATTATTATTTGAAAATATTTTTTTAAATAAATTTAAATATATTTTACAATTTTTTTTGTTACTAAATGAAAATTTAGAAGAAATTATTGTTTCATCTAAATTTTTATTTAAACCAACTCTAATTCTAAAACCATTTAAATATGCTCCATATCCTCTTGAAGCTGTAAACATTTCATTTTTTATAGGATCATATATTACAGATAATTCTGTTATATTTTTTATTATTAATGATATTGAAACTGCAAAATGTGGAAATTTTTTAATAAAATTAATTTTACTATCTATAGGAATAATAATCCATTGTATTTCTTTATTTTGTATTTTTGTTTTTTTATATCCTAAAATACTATGATCAGGATAAGATTTATTTATAATTGATATTATTAAATTTTTAACTAATTTAGATATATGATTTATATAATAAATATTATTATTTTTTTTTTTATTTAAAAAATCTATAGATTCGTAAAATCTATTTATTAAATCACCTGCCTTTCTAGCAGCCCTAATAGCAATATTAATTATTGGATTCATAAATATATATATTATTTTTAATGTTAATTAAATTATATTTACAATATAAATTAATTTTATTTATATTAAAATATTTATTTTATTTTTAAAAAAATATAGTATATATATTAATATTTGTTTTATTTTTTTAAATACTTAATTTAAATAAAAATTTATATATGTAAATAATAATAATTTATTATAAATTATTATTATTATAAATAATTATTTATATAATTAATATTGTATATTAAATATATTTATTTAATATAAAAATATATAAATATTATATAAAATTTAATATTAAATAAATATATTTCATAATTAATTTTAAATTTTATATTTAAATTTACCTTGACTAATACGTTCATTATGTCCATAATCACAAAATGTTTTAATTTTATTAAAATTTGCTTTTTTAAGTAATGTTCTTACTGTTTTACCTTGATTGTATCCATGTTCTATTAATAACCAACCATTATTAATTAAATAACGATTAGCATTTAAGCAAATTTTAATTAAATCTTTAAAACCTTTTAATTTAGAAATTAAAGACTTTTTTGGTTCAAATTTAATATCTTTTTTTTTAAAATAATTATAATTTAATTTTAAATATGGTGGATTGCTTATAATAAGATTATAATATTTAATATTTAAATTTTTAAACCAATTACTTTTATAAAAATTAACATTATTAATACCAAGATTTTTAGCATTTATAATAGATATATATATAGCATCAGAAATAATATCTACACCTGTAATATTCCACATTGGTCTTTCATAAGCCAAAGCTAAAGATATTGCTCCACTTCCAGTTCCTAAATCTAATATATTTGCTTTGCATGGTGGTATTATATCTAAAGCTCTAGTAACTAATAATTCAGTATCAGGTCGTGGTATTAAAATTTTTTTAGATACTTTTAATTTTAGAGACCAAAACTCTTTTTTTCCAATTATATAAGCTATAGGTTCTCCATTTTCACGTCTATAAAGCAATTCTTCAAGATATATAAAATGTTTTTTTTTTAAAATAGTTTCATCAAAAGATAATATATAAGATTTTGTTTTTTTAGTAATAAACATTAATAAAATTTCTGAATCAAGTCTTGGAGTCTTTGTTAAAGAATCACTAAGACGTGAAATAGCATAAAATAACCAATTTTTAAATTTCATATTTTATTTATAAAATTCTTTAAATTTATTTAATTGATATTCATTTATTAATGGATTTATTAAAATATCAAGATTTCCTTTAATAATTGATTCTAATTTATATAATGTAAGACCAATTCTATGATCAGTAACTCTACCATTATGAAAGTTATAAGTTCTAATTCTATCAGATCTTAAACCACTACCTAAAAGATTTTTTTTAGTATTATATGATTTTTTTTGAATTTTTTTCATTTCTAATGAATATAAACGAGATCTTAAAACCGACATTGCTTTAGATTTATTTTTATGTTGAGATCTCTCATCTTGACATTCTACAACTATACCTGTAGATAAATGTGTAATACGAATGGCTGAATCAGTTGTATTAACATGTTGCCCTCCAGCACCAGATGATCTGAAAGTATCAATTCTTATATCTACTGATTTTATTTTTGGAAATTCTGCTTCTGGTATTTCTTGCATTACTGCAACTTTACATGTTGATGTATGTATTCTTCCTTGATTTTCTGTAAAAGGGACTCTTTGTACTCTATGACCTCCAGATTCAAATTTTAAAATACCATAAGATCCATAATTAGAAATTTTTGCTATTATATCTTTAAATCCTCCTTTATCATTATAATTAATGTTTAATATTTCTATATTCCATTTTTTTTTTTCTATAAATTTATAATATATTTTAAATAAATCTTTAGTAAATAAAGATGCTTCATTTCCTCCTGTTCCAGATTTTAATTCTATAAAACATCCTCTTTGATCTGTTGTTTCTTTAGGTAAAATCATTATTTTTAATTTATTTTCCAATATTTGTAATTTTAATAAATAATTATTATATTCTTCTTTTGCTAAAACTTTAATTTCTGGATCTTTTAATAATTTTTTTAAATTTTTTATATTATTTTCAACATTATTAATTTTATAAATATATTTTGTAATTTTATTTAAATATAAATATTCTTTATAAATATTAGAGAATTTATTTCTATTTAAAATTATTTTTTTATCATTTAATAAAATTTTAACCTTTTCAAATCTTTTTTTTAATAAATATAATTTTTTTACTATTGATTTATTCATAAATTTTTATATATCCTAAATATAATATTAATTAAAATAATAAAATAATTTATAAATCTTATATATTTGAATATAAATATAATTTTTATATAATAATTTAAAATTATATATTTAATTTTAAAAATTAAAAAGGCAAATAAAATGATTATAAAAATAGGAATAATTGGTTTACCAAATGTTGGAAAATCAACTTTGTTTAATTCATTAACAAAATCAAATATAAAATCTGAAAATTTTTTTTTTAGCACTATTAAAACAAATTTTGGTTTAGCTAAAATAAAAGATTATAGAATTTTTGAAATATCTAAAATAATTAATAATAAAAATATTATACAATCAAATATTAAATTTTTTGATATTGCTGGTTTAATAAAAGGAGCATCAAAAGGTGAAGGATTAGGAAATAAATTTCTTAATAATATATGCGAATGTGAAGCTATAATACATTTAGTTAGATATTTTGAAGATGAAAAAATTATACATTTTTTTGGAAAAATAGATCCTATTAAAGATATAGAAATCATTAATACTGAATTAATATTTTATGATTTAGAAAAATGTGAAAAATATTTAAATAAAATTAAAAAAAAATATAAAAATAAAGATAAAATTTTTTTAAAAAAAAAAAATATAATTAAAAAATGTTTTTTTCATTTAGAGAAATTAAAAATGTTAACAACATTAAATATTTCATTAAAAGAAAAAAAAGAAATTAAAAATATGGGATTTTTAACATTAAAACCTATGATTTATATAGCAAATATAAATGAAAATAATTTTAAATATAAAAATAATTATAAAAAAAATTTTTTATTTTATAAAAATAAAAAATATAATATAATAAATGTTTGTGCTAAAAAAAAATTTTATTTATCTAAAAAAATAGAACTAAATAGTATTAAATTAAAAAATAATTTTAATATTTCAGTTTACGACATAAATAATTTAATTAATTATATTTTAAAATATTTAAATATTAAAACTTTTTTTACATATACAAAAAAAGAAATTAAATCTTGGAATGTATATGAAAATACAACAGCATTAAAAGCTTCTAATAAAATACATTCTGATTTTTATAAAGGATTTATTAGAGCAAGAATTATTTCTTATAGTGATTTTATTTTCTATAATGGAGAAAATGGTGTAAAAAAAATAGGAAAAATACATTTAGAAGGTAAAAATTATATAATAAAAGATGGAGATATAGTTAAATTTTTATTTAATAAATAATTTTTTAAAATAAAAATTTAACTATATATTAAATATATATTTAATATATTAAAAATAAAATAAATATTAATAATATATATTAAATTTATAAATAAAAAAAATTATTTTTTTTTAATATAATTAATATTTCTTTCTTTATGATATTTATATCCAGTTCCAGCTGGTATTAATCTTCCTACAATAACATTCTCTTTAAGACCTCTTAGTTCATCTATTTTACCAGAAACAGCCGCTTCTGTTAATACTCTTGTTGTTTCTTGAAAAGAAGCTGCAGAAATAAAAGATTCAGTAGAAAGAGAAGATTTAGTTATACCTAACAACTTACGGTAATATAGAACTTCTTTTTTTCCTTGTTTTTTAAGTTTAATATTAGCAATTCTAACTTTAGAATATTCTACTTGTTCTCCTTCTAAAAATTTAGAATCACCTTTATTTACAATAATAACTTTTTTTAACATTTGACGAATAATTACTTCTATATGTTTATCATTAATTTTAACTCCTTGTAATCTGTATATATCTTGAACTTCATTTACAATATATTGTATAAATTCATTAATACCTCTTAATCTTAATATATCATGTGGTGATTCTTGTCCATTAGAAATTATATTTCCACGATAAATTTTTTCTCCTTCGAAAACATTTAAATTTCTCCATTTTGGAATCATTTCTTCATAACATTTATTTCCATTTTTTTTATAAATAATTAAACGTATTTTATCTTTAGTTTCTTTTCCAAAAGATATAACTCCATTTTTTTCAGATAAAATAGCAGGATCTTTAGGTATTCTAGCTTCAAATAAGTCAGCAACTCTAGGCAATCCTCCAGTTATATCTTTTGTAATGTAAGTTTCTAAAGGCAATCTTGCTAAAATATCACCACTAGTTATTTTATGTCCATCTTCTAATTGAATTATTGTTTTACCAGGTAAAAAATATTGAGCTAAAATTTTAGTTCCTGAAATATAAATATTTTTACCTTTTAAATCTACAATCTTTAATTTAGGTTTTAAATTTTTACTCATACCAGTAGGTCTTTCATATAAATCTAGTACAACAATAGAAGACAATCCTGTAAGTTCATCAGTTTTACGAGTTATACTTTGCCCTTCTATCATATCAATTAATTTAACAAATCCATCAACTTCTGATATAACAGGAATTGTATGAGGATCCCAATTTGCAATTATTTCTCCTTTATTTATTTTTTCTCCATTTTCTTTTAAAATTATAGATCCATAAGGTACTTTATATTTTTCTTTAATCTTACCATTATTATCTAATAATCTTATCTCATTATTACGAGATGTTATTATAATTTTACCAACTTTATTTATTACAAATTTGACATTTATAAAATTAATTGTTCCTGTATTTTTTACTTTAATATATGATGTAGAAACTGATCTAGATGCAGCACCACCAATATGGAATGTACGCATAGTTAATTGAGTACCAGGTTCTCCTATAGATTGAGCAGCTATTACTCCTATAGCTTCTCCTTTTTTTACTAATTTACCACGAGCTAAATCACGACCATAACAATGAGCACAAACACCATAAATTGTATTACATGTAACAACTGATCTAACTTTAACGCTTTCTACAGAATGTTTTTTTATTATTTTACAATATTTTTCATCTAATAATTTATTTCTATTTACAATAACTTCAAATGTTCCTGGTTTTAAAATATCCTCTGCTGTAACCCTACCTAAAATTCTATCTGTTAAATTATCTTTTACATTTCCTCCTTCTATTATATTTGTAATGACTATTCCAAACAAAGTTTTACAATCATCTTCTAAAATAACTACATCTTGCGCTGCATCTACTAATCTTCTTGTTAAATATCCAGAATTTGCTGTTTTTAATGCAGTATCTGCTAATCCTTTACGAGCACCATGTGTAGAAATAAAATATTGTAAAACATTTAATCCTTCTCTAAAATTAGCTGTAATAGGTGTTTCTATTATAAAACCATCAGGTTTTGCCATTAACCCCCTCATTCCAGCTAATTGACGAATTTGATCTGATGATCCTCTTGCTCCAGAATCAGCCATCATAAAAATACTATTAAAAGAAATTTGATTTTCTTTATTTCCTGATTTATTTATAATTTTTTTATTTGAAAGATTTTTCATCATTGATTTAGAAATTTTTTCATTAGCTGATGACCATATATCAATAACTTTATTATATTTTTCACTTGTTGTTACTAATCCATATTGAAATTGTTTTTGTATTTCAAATACTTCATTTTCAGCTTCTTTTATAATTTCTTCTTTATTTTTTGGTATTACAATATCATCTATTCCAACTGAAGATCCTGATTTTGTAGCATAATAAAACCCAATATACATTATTTTATCAGCAAAAATAATTGTTTTTTTTAATCCTAATATTCTATAACAAGTATTAAAAATATCTGATATTTCTTTTTTACATAATGTTTTATTTATTAATGAAAATTTTAAACCTTTTGGAATTATTTTCCAAAGAATTGCTCTTCCAATAGTTGTATTTTTTACTGTTTTTTTTTTACAAAATATTTTATTAATTTTAATATATTCTTTAATTCTTACTTTTACATTTGAATGTAATTCAGCTATACCATATGTATAAATCAATTCTGCTTCTTTAGGACCGCTTAATATCATTCCATCTCCTTTTCCATTTATTTTACTTCTTGTCATATAATATAATCCTAAAACTACATCTTGAGAAGGAACTATAATAGGTTCTCCATTAGCAGGAGATAAAATATTATTAGTAGACATCATTAATGAACGTGCTTCTAATTTTGCTTCTAAAGTAAGTGGAACATGAACTGCCATTTGGTCTCCATCAAAATCAGCGTTATAAGCAGCACATACTAAAGGATGTAATTGTATAGCTTTTCCTTCTATAAGTATAGGTTCAAATGCCTGAATTCCTAATCTATGCAAAGTTGGTGCTCTATTTAGCATAATAGGATATTCTCTAATAACATCTTCTAATATATCCCATACTACAGGATCTTCATTGTCTACCATTTTTTTAGCATATTTTATTGTTGAAGATATACCTCTTAATTCTAATTTAGAATATACAAATGGTTTAAATAATTCCAATGCCATTCTTTTAGGAAGACCACATTGATTTAATTTTAAAGTTGGACCAACAGTTATAACTGAACGTCCAGAATAATCAACTCTTTTACCTAAAAGGTTTTGTCTGAATCTACCTTGTTTTCCTTTTATCATTTCAGATAATGATTTTAATGGACGTTTATTTGATGATGTAATTGCTTTACCACGTCTTCCATTATCTAATACTGAATCTACTGATTCTTGAAGCATACGTTTTTCATTACGAATAATAATTTCTGGTGCTGATAAATCTATTAGTCTTTTTAATCTATTATTTCTATTTATAACTCGTCTATATAAATCATTAAGATCTGATGTAGCAAATCTTCCTCCATCTAATGGAACTAAAGGACGCAAGTCTGGCGGTAATACTGGCAATACTGTTAAAATCATCCAATCTGGTTTATTTCCACTATTTATAAAAGATTCTAATATTTTTATACGTTTACTAATTTTTTTTATTTTTGTTTCTGAATTAGTAATTTTTAATTTTTTATTAAGATTAAAACATTCTTTATTTAAATCAATTTTATTTAATAAAAATTTTATAGCTTCTGCACCTATTTTTACTTCAAATTCATCACCAAATTCTTCAATAGCATTCATATATTTTTCTTCATTAAGAATTTGACCATTATTTAATTTTGTAATACCACTTTCTATTACTATATAAGACTCAAAATACAAAATTCTTTCTATATCTTTTAAAGGAATATCTAATAAAAGCCCTATCCTTGAAGGTAATGATTTTAAAAACCATATATGAGCTACAGGTGAAGCTAATTCAATATGACCCATTCTTTCTCTACGTACTTTAGAATTTGTAACTTCAACACCACACTTTTCACATACAATTCCTTTATGTTTTAATCTTTTATATTTTCCACATAAACATTCATAATCTTTCATAGGACCAAAAATTCTTGAACAAAATAATCCATCTCTTTCTGGTTTAAAAGTACGATAATTAATAGTTTCTGGTTTTTTAACCTCTCCAAAGGACCAAGATCTTATCATATTTGGAGATGCTAAAGAAATTTTAATATAATCAAAATCTTTTGTTTTATTTTTTGATTTAAGAATATTAAATAAATTTTTCACAAAATTATTCCTAATTGAGTTAAAATTAATATTTTTTTTAAAATTAATATATATATTAATTTTAAAAAAAATATTTTCATATCTAATCTAAATCTATATTTAAAGCTAAAGATCTAATTTCTTTTAATAAAACATTAAAAGACTCAGGCATTCCTGGTTCCATTATATGATTTCCATTTATTATATTTTTATACATTTTTATTCTTCCATTAACATCATCTGATTTAACCGTTAACATTTCTTGAAGAGTATATGCAGCACCATACGCTTCTAATGCCCAAACCTCCATTTCACCAAAACGTTGTCCTCCAAATTGAGATTTACCACCTAAAGGTTGTTGAGTTATAAGACTATAAGCACCTGTTGATCTTGAATGCATTTTATCATCAACTAAATGATTTAATTTAAGCATATACATATAACCTACTGTTACTTTATGTTCAAACTTTTCTCCAGTAAAACCATCAAATAAATTTATTTTACCTGAAGTTGGAAAATTACTTAATTTTAAAAGATTTTTTATATCTTTTTCTTTAATACCATCAAAAACAGGTGTTGATATTGGAAATCCATTTTTTAAATTATTTGCTAAAATATATATATCTTTATCAGAAAAATTATCTAAACTTATTTTATTATTAACATTATCTCCTAAATTATATATTTTTTGAATAAATTTTCTAAGTTTATAAATTTCTTTTTTTTGATTAATCATTAAATTAATTTTTTCTCCAAGTCCTTTTGCAGCTAAACCTAAATGTGTTTCTAAAATTTGACCAATATTCATACGTGAAGGAACACCTAATGGATTTAAAACTATATCTATTGGAATACCATTTTCATCATAAGGCATATCTTCTATTGGATTTATTTTAGAAATAACACCTTTATTTCCATGTCTACCTGCCATTTTATCACCAAGTTGTACATTGCGTTTTACAGCTAAACAAATTTTAACAATTTTAATCACCCCTGGGGATAAATCATCACATTGTACTATTTTAGTTATATTAAATTCTATTTTTTTATTAAATTTATAATGAATTTTTTCAATTTGTTTTTTAATTTTTTTTATTTTATTTTTATAATAAATATTATTTAATTTTATCTTTAACCATTTGTATTTTTCTATATTTTTTAATTTTTCATGTTTTATTCCATTGTAAATAAGAATATTATAAACTTTAGAAAATAATTTTGATTCAAATATTAATAATTCTTCTTTTAAATCATTTTTAATTTGTTGTATTTTTAATTTTTCTATTTCTAATGTTCTTTTATCTTTTTTTACACCATCTCTATTAAATACTTGTACGTCTATTACAGTTCCAAAAACTCCATTTGGAACTCTTAAAGATGAATCTTTTACTTCTGAAGCTTTTTCACCAAAAATTGCTCTTAATAACTTTTCTTCAGGTGTAACTTTAATTTCACCTTTTGGTGTTACTTTACCTACTAAAATATCATTTCCATGAACTTCGGCTCCTATAAATATTATACCTGATTCATCTAAATTAGATAATGAAGATTCACTTATATTTGGAATATCTGATGTAATTTCTTCTGGTCCTAATTTAGTATCTCTAGCAATACAAATCAATTCTTGAATATGAATAGTAGTAAATCTATCATCTTTTACTATACGTTCTGATATTAACATAGAATCTTCAAAATTATATCCATTCCATGACATAAAAGCAATTCTCATATTTTGTCCTAAAGCCAATTCACCAAGATCTGTAGCAGGTCCATCAGCTATTACATCACCTAATTTTATTTTATCATTTAAATTAACACAAGGTTTTTGATTTATACAAGTATTTTGATTAGAACGTATATATTTTTTTAGATTATAAATATCAATACCTGATTCATTTTTATAAATTTCATCATTATTAACATTAATTATAATTTTAGAAGAATCTACATATTTAACATAACCACTTCTTTTAGATATTACTGTTGCACCAGAATCAACAGAAACTGATCTTTCCATTCCAGTTCCAACTAAAGGTTTTTCTGATATAATTGTTGGTACAGATTGACGTTGCATATTAGCACCCATTAAAGCACGATTTGCATCATCATGTTCTAAAAATGGAATAAGAGAAGCCCCTATAGATACTATCTGTTGTGTAGAAACATCCATATAATCAACTTCATTTTTTTTAAATAAATTTGACTCTCCTTTATTTCTACATATAATTAAATCATTAACAAAAGAACCATTTTTATTTAATTTAGTATCAGCTTGAGCAATAATAAAATTTACTTCTTCAAATGCTGAAAGATAAATAATTTTTTTAGTCACTATATTTAATTTTACTAATCTATATGGAGTTTCTATAAAACCATATTTATTAATTTTAGCATAAACTGAAAGAGAATTAATTAAACCTATGTTGGGACCCTCAGGTGTTTCTATAGGACAAATTCTTCCATAATGAGTAGGATGTACATCACGAACTTCAAAACCTGATCTTTCTCTAGTTAATCCACCAGGTCCTAATGCAGATATACGTCTTTTATGAGTAATTTCAGATAATGGATTATTTTGATCCATAAATTGAGATAATTGACTAGATCCAAAAAATTCTTTTAAAGAAGAAGATATAGGTTTAGAATTTATAATATCTTGTGGATACAATTCATCTATATCGCTTAAAGATAAATTTTCTTTTATAGATCTTTCTAATCTTGATAAACCAATTCTAAATTGATTTTCCGTCATCTCTCCTACAGATCTTATTCTTCTATTCCCTAAATGATCAATATCATCAACTTCACCTTTTCCATTACGTATATTAATTAATTTTTTAATTACATCAATTATGTCTTTATTATTTAAAATACCAGGACCTTTTATGTATTTTCTTGATAATGAATTATTAAATTTCATTCTTCCAACTTCAGACAAATCATAACGATTTTTTGAAAAAAATAAATTTTTAAATAAATTTTCAGATACTTCTTTTGTAGGAGGTTCTCCTGGTCTCATCATACGATATATTTCAATTAAAGCACTTTTTCTATCTAAAGTATTATCAATGCGCATTGTGTCTGATATATAAGAACCATGATCTAAATCATTAGTAAATATAGTTTCTATTTTATTTAATCCTGAATTAATTAATTTATCAATAATATCTATTGTTATTTTAGTATTTGCAAAAGAAATAATTTCACCTGTATTTTTATCAATATAATCTTTTATTAATATTTTACCTATTAAATATTCTTTAGGTATTTTTATATTTTTTACTTTATCTTTTTTTAAATCATTAATATGTCTAACTGTAATTCTTTTTTCTTTTTTTACATATATTTTATTATTTTTTTTAATTTCAAATGAAAAAGTTTGACCTATTAATCTTTCATGAACTAATTTCATTTTAATATATTTTTTACTAATATTATAAATAACATTATCAAAAAAAATATTTAATATTTGTTTGGTACTATAATTCATAGCTTTCAATATAACAGTAGCAGGTAATTTTTTTCTTCTGTCAATTCTAATAAATAAAATATCTTTAGAATCAAATTCAAAATCTAACCAAGACCCTCTGTAAGGTATTATAATTGCATTATAAATAATTTTACCTGAAGTATGTGTTTTACCTTTATCACTATCAAAAAAAACACCAGGACTACGATGTAATTGAGAAACAACTACACGTTCTATTCCATTTATTATAAATGTTCCATTATCAGTAATAAGAGGTATTTCACCCATATAAACTTCTTGTTCTTTTTTTATTTTTATTTTTTTTTCTGAAAATTCTTTATTATAAACAATAAGTCTCAATTTTGCTTTAAGTGATGATGAAAAAGTTAATCCCCTTGATTGACATTCTTTAACATTAAAAATTGGTTTATTTAAACTATAACTAATATATTGCAATTCTGAATTTTTATTATAACTTTTAATTGGAAAAATAAACAAAAATGAAGATTCTAGACCATATTTTCCTTCTATATCTCTTATTATAAATTTATTAAATGAATCAATTTGAATAGATAATAAATTTGGAATTTCTAAAATTTGTTGATTTTTACCAAAATTTTTACGAATACGTTTTTTTTCTATATAAGAATAAATTATTGAGTTTTTCAATTTATATTTGACTTATAAAATAAAATATTAAAAATAATAAATAAAATATATATAACATATTTATGTATAAAATATTTTAATTTATTAATTTTAATATGATTTAAAAATATAATAATTTTATATAAAAAGACAAGTATTTAATATACAAGTCACAATTTTTAATTTAAATTAATTAATAGTTACAGAAGCACCTGAATCTTCTAAATTTTTTTTAATAGATATAGCTTCATCTTTACTTATTTTTTCTTTTATTATAGCTTTAGGTGACTCTACAAGATCTTTTGATTCTTTTAAACCAAGACCAGTAATACTACGAACAATTTTAATTATTGAAATTTTATTTGATCCTATTTTATTTAAAATAACGTTAAATTCAGTTTTTTCTTCTTTTATTTTATTAGAATTTTTTTTATTTATATCTAAATTAGAAGATATATTAAATTTTTTTTCCATCATTTTAACTAAATCCATAACTTCAATTATTGACATTTTTGAAATTGCATCTAGAATTTGTTTTTTATTAATAGACATAAAATTTCCTAAAAAATAAAATTTTTATATAAATATTAAATTTTATAAAAAATATTAAATATTTATTTATATATACAAATTATATTTATGTTTTTTTATTATAACACAATGATTTTAAAATTCGAATTAATTTTAATATACATAATTCTTTTATAATAAATATTAGCATTGATATTGACTCTAAATAAGTTGGCATATCAGAAAGAAAACTTATTTGAGATAATTCTATTTTTTTGCCTTCAAATGAAGCATTTCTTATTTTTAAAAAAGAATTTTTTTTAGAAAATTTTTTAAATAATCTAGCTGCATCACCTGGATTATCATTAGATAAAGCAATTATATTTTGACCTAAAAAAATATTTTCTAAACATTTAAAAGTTGTTTTTCGAATTATTTTTTTCATTAAAGTATTTTTAATTACTTTAATATAAACATTTTTTTTAATACATAGTTTTCTTAATTCATTCATTTGATTAGATGTAACACCACTATATTGAGCAATAACTATAGAAATAGCTTTTTTTGATTTTTCAATAATTTCTTTTACAATATTTTTTTTATTTTTTAATTTTAATATCATGAAATTATCTCTTTTAATTATTATAAATAATATTATAAAATAATTTATAATATTTAAATATTTAAATTAATATAATTATATTTTTTTATCAAATAAACTATTTTTATCAATTGATAAACCAACCCCCATTGTAGTAGATATTTTAATTTTTTTAATATAAGTTCCTTTTGAATTAACAGGTTTATTTTTTTTAATAGATAAAATTAAATTTTCTAAATTTTTTATTAATTTTAAATTATTAAAATTTATTTTTCCAAAAGTTGTATTAATTACACCAAATTTATCATTTTTATAATTAATTTGTCCTTTTTTAAAATTTTTAACAGATTCAATAATATTTTTTGTAATTGTTCCAAAATTATAATTAGGCATTAAACCACGAGGTCCTAAAATATTACCTAATTTATTAACAATATACATTGTATCTTCTGATGCAATTATTACATCTATATTTTTATATCCATTTTTAATCTTATTATATAAACTTTCCATTCCAACAAAATCTGCTCCATATAATATAGCATCATTTGCATTTTTTCCTTCTGCAAATACTGCAATAATAATTTTACGTCCAGTCCCATAAGGAAGTATTGTACTACCTATTACATTTTGATTAGTATCATTATATTTAATTCCTAATTTTATAGAAATATCTACACTTTCTATAAAATCTACTGTAGATAATTTTTTTAGAATATTTAATGCATCTTGTATTTTATAATTAATTGTAAAATTTAAATTTTTATTTAATTTTTTCATTCTTTTACTAAAATTGGACATTTTAATCCTCTAATAACAGTCCTATTGAATAAGCTGTACCTAAAATCGATTTATACATAGATTTTATGTTAGTTCCTGTCATATCACATGATTTTGTTTTTGCTATTTCATAAATTTCACTTTTTTTTATTTTACCAACTTTTTCTTTATTTGGTTTACTAGATCCTAATTTAATTCCTGCTGCTTTTTTTAAAAGAAAAGATGTAGGTGCTGTTTTAATAATAAAAGTAAAAGATTTATCATAAAAAACATTTATAATAACTGGAATAGGAATTCCTTTTTCTATTTTTTCAGTTTTTAAATTAAACATTTTACAAAATTTTATTATATTAACTCCATGTTGTCCCAATGCAGGACCAATAGGAGGACTTGGATTTGCCATTCCTGATAATACTTGCAATTTTATACAAATTTTTATTTTTTTTATCATATTAATCTCATATAAATTTAATTTTTTTTAATAAAAATATTTAATTAAAAATTTAATAAATAAATAAATAAATAGAATATTTTATATATTAAATTATTTATATAATCAATAAAAAAAATTAAAATTTAAATTTTTTCTACTTGATCAAAATTAAGATCTACAGGTGTTGATCTACTAAATATTGATATTGATAATTTTAAACGATTTTTTTCATAATCAATTTCTTCTACTATTCCATTAAAATCAGAAAATGGACCATCTTTTACTCTTATTAATTCACCTGTTTCAAAAATAGTTTTTGGTCTTGGATTATTATTAATATTTTTTAAATTAAATTTAATTTTATTAACTTCTTTTTCTTTAATATTTAAAGGATTGAAACTGGCTCCACCTATAAAATTAATAATTTTTGGAATTCTTTTTATAAAATGCCAGCTTTTGTTATTCATTAACATTTTTATTAAAATATATCCAGGAAAAAATTTAAATTCAGTTTTTTTATGATATCCTTTTTTTATTTCTAAAACTTTTTCTATTGGCATTATTATTTCACCAAACAATTTTTTCATATTGTATATTTTTATGTTTTCTTTAATTGTATTAATTATTTTTTTTTCTTTACCAGAAATAACTTGTACAATATACCATTTTTTTTTAAAATTCATAAAAATTTAAACCTTTAAATTAATAAAAAAATATATTATATTTAATATAGTATTATCTAATAAAAATATAAAAATAGAAATTATAATTGTCAAAAAAAATATAATTATTGTAATAATTAATGTTTCTTTTAAACTTGGCCAAGTTGAATTAATAATTTCTATTATATATTTATTAAAAATTAAAACAATGCGTTTAAATTTATATGTTGTAATTAAAATCAAATATGAAATTACAATAATAATTGTTTTAATTATATATTTAATAATAAATTTTTTTTTTTTTAAAAATAAATTTATTAATTGTTCAGTAAATAATAAAAATATTATTGTTAAAAATTTAAAAATTTCTTTTTTTTTAAAATTATTTTTTTTTTTAATATTAATTATCATTTTAAACCTTTTATTTATAAATAAATTATTATTAATTTTAATTGTAAAATAATTAAAGTAAAATATTTAATTAAATTTAATTATTTTACTTTTATAAAATATACTATTTATTTAAAATAAAAAATATTTTATTTCAATAAAAATTTATTTATAAATTATTAATATATTTAAAAAAAATAATAAAAATTAATATATTTAATTATTATTAAGTATATTAATTTTTATTATTTTTTTTTAAATGCTGATAAGCAGATTTGAACTGCTGACCTCATCCTTACCAAGGATGTGCTCTTCCAACTGAGCTATATCAGCAAATTTTAAGCGGGTAGTGGGAATTGAACCCACATCATCAACTTGGAAGGATGATATAATTTCCATTATAATATACCCGCGAATTTTATTAAAAAATAAAATTTTAAAATTAATTTTTAATATATAAATATTATATTTTGGTGGGGGAAGGATTCGAACCTTCGAAGTAAATAACGGCAGATTTACAGTCTGCTCCCTTTGTCCGCTCGGGAACCCCACCATTAAAAATGCCGGCAAAAGGAATTGAACCTTTGACCTACTGATTACAAATCAGTTGCTCTCCCATGCTGAGCTATACCGGCATAAAAATAAATTTTAATTTTTTAAAATTAATATAAATAAAACTTAAAATTTATTTTAAATAATAACATCTTTATTAAATATTAACAATTGAATATATTTAATTGTTTTAATTTTAAATTAAATTTAATAGGCCTAGGTGGATTTGAACCACCGACCTCACCCTTATCAGGGGTGCACTCTAACCACTGAGCTATAGGCCTTTAAAAATAAAAAATATAAATTAATTATATACTTATAAAATTAATTTTATCAATAAAAAATTTAGTAAATAAATTACTTAATTAATTTATTAAAATTTATATTAAAATATTGAAATATTATTTAATATATATTAAATTTAAATAAATAAATATCAAATTTAATTATTTTTCATAAGAAATAAAGGTTAATTAATTTTTATGAAATTAATATTAGTTTTTAATTGTGGTAGTTCATCTATAAAATTTTCTATTATTAATGTAATTAATAATTTTAAATATATTAATGGATGTGCTGAATGTTTAAATATAAAAAAATCTATAATAAAATATAACATAAATAAAATACATAAAAAATTTTTACTTGGTGATTATTGTAATCATAAAAAAGCTATTTTATTTATAGTAAATAATATTTTGGAAAAAAATAAAAATATATCAAATAATATAATAGGTATTGGTCATAGAATTGTACATGGAGGTGAAAAATTTAAAAAATCAGTTTTAATAAATGATGAAGTTATAAAAGAAATTAAAAATTCTATACCTTTTGCACCATTACACAATCCTGCTCATTTAATTGGTATTAATGAATCTTTCAAATTATTTCCAAAATTATCAAAAAATAATGTAGCAGTTTTTGATACTGCATTTCATCAAACAATTCCAGAAGAATCATACTTATATCCTATACCATATTTTTTATATAAAAAACATAAAATAAGACGTTATGGAGCACATGGAACTAGTAATTTATATATAAAATTAGAAGCAAAAAAAATACTTAAAAAAAAAAATAGTAATAACAATTTAATTATATGTCATTTAGGAAATGGTAGTTCTATATCTGCTATTAGAAACGGAAAATGTGTTGATACATCTATGGGTATGACTCCTTTGGAAGGATTGGTTATGGGTACAAGAAGCGGTGATATAGATCCATCTATTATTTTTTATTTACATGATATATTAAAATTTTCTACTTATGATATAAATAAAATTTTAAATAAAAAATCTGGATTACTAGGTATTACTGAAAAAAATAGTGATTTTAGATTTGTTGAAAAAAATTATTATTATAAAGAAAATGCAAGAAGAGCTATGAATATATATTGTCATCGTTTAGCTAAATATATTGGATCATATAGTTCTCTTATGAATGGAAAATTGGATGCATTGATATTTACAGGAGGAATTGGTGAAAATTCATATATGTTACGTAAACTAACATTAAATAGATTATCTTTATTGGGTTTTTTTATAGATAATAATAAAAATAAAAAAATTTGTTTTGGAAAAACAGGATTAATAACAAAAAAAAATAGTCTTAAATCTATAGTAATTACAACTAAAGAAGATTTAATAATAGCACATAATACATCATATTTAATAAACAAATAATAATATTAAATATTTTTTATTTAAATTTGTTTTTAAATAATTAAAATTTAAATAGAGGTTTACAATGTCTCGTGTTATTATGTTAATTCCAACAAGTAAATATGTAGGATTAAAAAGTATTAGTATTAGTTTAATATATTATATAAAAAAATATAATATAGATGTAGAATATCTTAATTTAATAAATCAAGATATATATCAAGAAAAAATAAATATTAAAAAAGAAAAAAATTTAAATTTCATATCTTTAGAATATTTAAAAAAATTAATTTTTTCTAATAAAAAAGAAATTTTATTTGAAAAAATAATATCTATTTATAATAAATATTGTAATAATAATAAAATATTTATATTGGAAGGTTTAATACCATTTTCAAATAATAATTTTGAAATGTCTATTAATTATGAAATTGCAAAATTATTAAATACAGATATAATTTTTTTATTTACACCTGAAAATAATAATTTTAAAGAATTAAAACAAAGAGTAAATATATTATTTACAAAATATGGTGGTGTAAAAAATAAAAACATTATTGGTGTTATTTTTAATAAAATAAATGCACCTATATATAAAAATAATCAATCATATTCAGATATTTCATTTATTTTTCATAAATCTAACAAATCAAAAATAATAAATATTGATTTTGAAAAAATTTCTTTTGAATTGAAAATACCAATAATAGGATGCATTCCATGGAATTATAATATTAATTATATAAATTCTATTGATATATTAAATCATATTAAAGGAAAAATTATCAATAAAGGAGATATAAAATCTAGATTAGTTAATAAAATTATTTGTTCAGATTTTAATATTATAAAAATATCTAATAAATTTAAAAATGGTTCAATGATAGTTATCCCTAATAACAGATTTGATATATTTATATCATCTTGTCTTTCAGTAATGAACGGTATTAAAATATCTTCTTTATTGTTAACAAATGGACAAGAAATGAAATTTCTAACAAATAATTTATGTAAAAAAGCTTTAAAAACAGGATTACCAATTTTTAATACACAATATGATATTTTTAATACATATATTAATTTACAAAAATTTGAATTAAAATTTCCTTTTAAAGAAAATATTAAAATAAATAAAATAAAAAAATATATTTACAAATATATTAGAATTTCTTTTATTAAATCATTAAATGTTTCTTTTAATAAAAAAATAAAACTATCTCCATATATATTTAAATATAAATTAATTGAAATGGCTAAAAAAGAAAATAAAAAAATTATTTTACCTGAAGGTTATGATCCACGTATTATTAAAGCTGCATATATTTGTTATAAGAAAAAAATAGCTAATTGTTTATTAATAGGAAATCCAGAAAAAATAAAACAATTATCATATAATCAAGGTATTAATTTAGAAAATAAAATTGAAATAATTAATCCAAATAAAATAAGAATGAATTATATATCTAAATTAATTGAAATAAGAAAACATAAAGGTATGACAGAAGAAAAAGCAATTAAACAATTAAAAGATAATGTTGTTTTAGCAACTTTAATGTTAAAAAATTCTGAAGTTGACGGTATTGTATCAGGAGCAGTGAATACAACTGCTAATACAATAAAACCACCCCTTCAAATAATAAAAACATTACCAGGTGTTTCAACAGTATCATCTATTTTTTTTATGTTATTAAATGATAAAGTATTAATTTATGGTGATTGTGCTATAAATATAAATCCAACTTCAGAACAGTTATCAGAAATAGCAATTCAATCTTCTGATTCAGCAATAAAATTTAATATTATTCCTCATGTAGCTATGATATCATATTCTACTGGTAATTCTGGTTATGGAATTGATGTTGATAAAGTTAGAGAAGCTACAAATATTGTAAAAAAAAAAAGACCAGATATTATAATAGACGGACCCATACAATATGATGCTGCTGTGATGTCAGATATTGCTATGTTGAAATCTCCAAATTCACCATTGAAAGGAAAAGCTAATGTATTTATTTTTCCAGATTTAAACACAGGCAATACAACTTATAAAGCAGTTCAAAGAACATCTAATATTATATCTATAGGGCCTATTTTACAAGGTATAAAAAAACCAGTTAATGATTTATCTAGAGGTTCTAATATTGAAGATATAATATATACAATTGCAATAACTGCAATACAATCTAAAAAAAATAAATAATTTTATTTTTTATTTTTTAAAATATAATTAAAATTTTATTAATCATAAAATATATATTTTAATAAAATAAAATTTTTAATTTAAATTTAATATTCTCTGAATTATATAAATAAAATAACAGAGAATATTAAATAAATAAAATTAAAAAAATTTAAAATATAAAAAATAAAATTTAAAATTAAATATTAAATATTAAATTAATTATTTTAAAATATAAAAATTTAATATTATATTTAAAATTATTTAATATTTTTATTTTTAATTTGTGAACGATTAAAAGAAATTATAATTTCTGATTTAGCTGAATTAATATCATCCCAACCATTGATTTTAATCCATTTATTTTCTTCTAAATCTTTATAATGTTCAAAAAAATGTACTATTTGATATTTAATATTTTTTGGTAAATCATTAATATCATTAATATTATTATATTCTTTAGATATTTTATTATGAGGAACTGCAATTAATTTATTATCTTCACCAGATTCATCTATCATTCTTAATAAACCTATAGGACGACATCTTATTACAGTTCCTGGATAAACAAAATAATTTAATGGTACTAATACATCTAAAGGATCACCATCTAATGCTAAAGTATTATTAATATAACCATAATTACATGGATAAATCATTGTATTATTCATAATACGATCTATAAATAATATACCACTTTTTTTATCAACTTCATATTTTACATGATGAGAATTACATGGCATTTCAATAATTACGTAAATATCATCAGGTAATTTTTTACCAGATGAAACTTTACATAAACTCATAATTTTTCCTTATATTTTAATTTAACTTTAATAATTAATTTTAATTTATATAAAATTATTTTATATAATTTCATTATTTAACAATAAAATATTAAATTTTAAAATTTAAATTGTAAATATAAATTTAATTTAAATTTAAGTAAAAATTATATATTATTTATATTTACTTTTAATAAATAATAATATAAATTATAAATTATATTTAATTAAAATATTTAATAAAAAATTAAATTAAACAAAAATTAACTTTTGAAATTAAAATGAATTCTTTATTTAAGAGAAATTTTTTAAGATTAATAGATTTTTCTGAAAATGAATTAAAAAAAATATTATCATTATCATCTAATTTAAAAAATAATAAAATTTTAGGAAATGAAATTAAATATCTTAATGGAAAAAATATTTTATTAATTTTTGAAAAACAATCAACACGTACTAGATGTTCTTTTGAAGTTTCAGCTTTTGATCAAGGAGCTAATATAACTTATTTAGATCAAAATACAAGTCAAATTAATAATAAAGAATCAATTAAAGATACTGCTAAAGTATTAGGTAAAATATATGATGGAATACAGTATAGAGGTTATAATCAAAGTTATATAGAAAATATTGCAAAATATTCTAAAATTCCTGTTTGGAATGGATTAACAAATGAATTTCATCCTACACAATTAATAGCTGATATGTTAACAATTAAAGAAAATCTTCCATATAAACCTTTTAATAAAATAAATTTAACCTATATTGGTGATTCATCTAACAATATAGGAAATTCTTTACTAGAAGCTTCTGCTATTACAGGTATAAATTTGACCTTAATTTCACCAAAAAATTATTTTCCTAATAAAAATTTAATAAATTATTGTACTTTATTAAGTAAAAATAAAGGAGGAAATATAAAAATTACAGAAAATATATCAACTGGGGTAAAATTATCTGATTTTATATATACAGATGTTTGGTTTTCTATGGGAGATAATAAAAATACATGGAAAAAAAGAATTAAATATCTTAGAAATTATCAGGTAAATTCAAATGTTATAAATCTTACTAATAATAAAAAAGTTAAATTTTTACATTGTCTTCCATCATTTCATGATAATGATAGTTATATAGGAAAAAAAATATCAAAAAAATATGGATTTTTAAATGGAATAGAAGTAACTAATGATGTTTTTGAATCTGATTATAGTTTAGTATTCCAACAAGCAGAAAATCGTTTTCATACAATTAAAGCAATAATGGTTTATACATTAAATAAAAATATTGATATTTAAAATATTTAAAATTATTAATATTAATAACAATTATTATTATATAATGAAATTATTAAAATAAATTTTTAAATTTTAAAAATTTATTTTAAATTATTAAATAATATTTAAATTATTATGGTTTCAAATATGAATAAATTTCCTATAACTTTGCGAGGTATGGAAAAATTAAAAGAAGAACTTGAATATCTTAAAAATTTTAAACGTCAAGAAATAATTAATTCTATAATAAATGCTCGTAAACATGGAGATTTAAAAGAAAATTCAGAATATCACTCTGCCAGAGAACAACAATTTTTTTGTGAGTTTAGAATAAAAGAAATTGAAAATACATTATTTAATTCTTATATTATAGATATAACTCAGATTTCTAAAAAAAATTATATTATATTTGGATCAACAGTAAGTATTGAAAATATAAATACAAAAGAAAAAAAAAAATATAAAATAGTTGGAAAAGATGAATCAGATTTTAAAAAAAATTTAATATCTATTTATTCACCTATTGCACAAGGCCTTATAGGTAAAAAAAAAGGTGATTTTGTTAAAATAAAAACACCAGGAGGCAAAGTAGAATATATTATATTAAAAATAGAATATTTATAATATATCAATTCATATAATATTAATTAATATTAATAAATTTTAGAAGAATAAATATGTTTATAAAAAAAAAATCTTATAGTTCTAAAATATGGTTAAAAAATCATTTTAATGATATTTATTTTATAAATTCAAAAAAAAAAGGATTAAGATCTAGATCTTGGTTTAAATTACATGAAATTCAAAAGAAACATAATGTTATTTTAAAAGGTATGAATATTTTAGATTTAGGTTCATCTCCAGGTGGATGGTCTCAATATATTTGTAATAAAATTGGTAAAAATGGTATTATTATTTCTTATGATATTATTCCTATGAAACCTATATCAGGAGTTTATTTTATACTTGGTAACAATAATAATGATTTTATATATAAATATATAAACAAAAAAATAGGTAATAATAAATTAGATCTTATATTATCTGACATGTCTCCAAATATAAGTGGTATATCAAGTATAGATATACCTAAATTTATTAATTTAGTAAAATTATCATTAAATTTTTGTAAAAAATTTTTAATACAAGGTGGAAATTATATAGTAAAAATATTTCAAGGAGATGGTTTTGAAAAAATATTTCAACATATTAAATCTAAATTTATTTATGTAAAAATTATAAAACCAAAATCTTCAAAAAATACATCAAAAGAAATTTATATTTTAGCTAAGGGTTATATAACATATTAATTTTTTTAAAATTTTAATATTATTAATTAATTTGTTAAAAATTTTATATGAGGTTAACATTTTGAATGATATTTTTAAAAATATAATAATATGGTTAACAATGTCAATTATATTTATATCTGTTGTTTACAGTTTTAATTTTATAGAAAAAAATGAAAATAAATTAAATTATTCAACATTTATGTCTGAACTTAATAAAAATAAAATAAAAGAAGTTTTAATTAAAAATCGTAAAATTATTTTTACAAATAATGATAATAATAAATATATTACTTATATTCCATTAAATGATCCTAAACTTATTGATATTTTATTAATTAGAAATGTTAAAATTAAAGGAGAATCTTCTGAAGAACATAGTTTATTTACTTCTGTTTTAATATCTTGGTTTCCAATGATATTATTTTTAATAATGTGGTTATTTTTTATACGTAAAATTCAAGGTAGTGGTAAAGGTCTTATGTCATTTGGAAAAAATAAAGCTAAAATGTTAAATAAAAAAAATATTAAAATTAATTTTAATGATGTAGCTGGATGTGACGAAGCTAAAAAAGATTTAAGTGAAATTGTTGATTACTTAAAAAATTCTAAAAAATTTAAAAAATTAGGTGGCAAAATACCTAAAGGAATTTTAATGATAGGACCTCCTGGTACAGGAAAAACATTATTAGCAAAAGCTATATCAGGAGAAGCTAGAGTACCATTTTTTAGTATTTCTGGATCTGATTTTGTAGAAATGTTTGTAGGAATTGGAGCATCTAGAGTTAGAGATATGTTTAATCAAGCTAAAAAATCATCACCATGTATAATTTTTATTGATGAAATAGATGCAGTTGGTCGTAAAAGAGGTTCTGGTTTTGGTGGGGGGAATGATGAAAGAGAACAAACATTAAATCAAATGTTGGTAGAAATGGATGGATTTGAAAAAAATGAAGAAGTTATTGTCATTGCAGCTACAAATCGTCCTGATGTATTAGATTCAGCTTTATTACGTCCAGGTCGTTTCGATCGTCAAATAATAGTAGGCCTCCCAGATTTAAAAGGAAGAGAACAAATTTTAAATGTACATATTAAAAAATCTCCAATTTCTTCAGATGTTAATTTATCAATAATAGCAAGAGGAACTCCTGGTTTTTCTGGAGCAGATTTGTCTAATTTAATTAATGAAGCTGCATTATATGCAGCTAGTAAAAATAAACTTATTATATCAATGATAGATATAGAAAAAGCTAAAGATAAAATAATAATGGGTTCTGAAAAAAAATCAATGATAATAACAGATTTTCAAAAAGAATATACTGCTTATCATGAATCAGGGCATGTTATTATTGGTAGATTATTACCAGATAATGATCCAATACATAAAGTTACTATAATTCCTAGAGGAAAATCATTAGGAGCAACCTTTTTTCTTCCAAAAGAAGATATTATAAGTATAAGTCGTAAAAAATTAGAAAGTCAAATATCAACTTTATATGGAGGAAGAATAGCTGAAGAAATAATATATGGAAATGAAAAAATTTCAACAGGTTCATATAATGATATAAAAGTTGCTACATCAATTGCTAGAAAAATGGTTACTAAATGGGGTTTTTCTGAAAAACTTGGACCTATTTTATATTCAAATGAAGAAGAAAACGAAATTTATGAAAAAAATTATTTTTTTAAATATAAAAATTTTTCTGATAAAACAAATCTATTAATAGATAAAGAAATTAAATTTATAATTGAAAAAAATTATGATATAGCTAAAAATATACTTATAAAAAATATTAAAATACTTCATTCTATGAAAGATTTATTAATAAAAAATGAAACTATTAATAGTAAACAAATTGATAATTTAATGAAAATTAAAAAAAAATAAATTATTTTTAAATTATTAATTATTATAATAATTTTAAAAAAATAATAAATATTATATTTATTTTATTAATATAAATTAATAATTAATTAAAAATTAAATGTTAATACAATTTTAAATATTTTAAATTATAAAATTTAAATTAAATTTAAATAAAATAATAATATACAGCCGTTGTGGTGAAATTGGTATACACGCTACCTTGAGGTGGTAGTACCTATAATTTGGTTTACGGGTTCGAATCCCGTCTTCGGCATTTAAATTTTAATAAATTTAAAAATTAATTTTATTAAAATTTAAATTAAAAAATTTTATTAATTATTTATTTTTTAAATATAATTAAATTTATTTATTTAGGAAATTTAATGAATAAAAAAATTATTAATATAATTAAATTATTATCATATGAAAAATCCATTAGTATAGAAAAAATTTTTAAAACATTAGAAAAATCTATTTCAATAGTAATTAAAAAAAAATATAATAATGAATTTAATATTACTGTAAAAATGGATAGAAATTCTGGTGAATTTTTTATATTTAGACGTTGGATGTTTGTAAAAAATGTAATAAATCCAAAAAAAGAAATTTCAATTAAATATGCAAATATTTATTTTAATAATTCAATATATAAAAATTTTTTTGAAAAAAAAATAAAAAAATTTATTTTTAATAGAAAAAGTATTAAAATTATAAAAAATTTAATAGTTAAAAAAATTAAAGAATCTGAAATAAAAAAAAATATAAAATATTTTAAAAAAAATAAAGGAAAAATAGTACACGGTATAGTAAAAAAAGTTAATAAAGAAAGTATATTTGTAGATTTAAATAAAAATTATAAAGGAATTATAAAAAAAAAAGATATGATTATAAGAGAAAATTTCATACAAGGAGATATGATACGTGGAATATTATATTCTATTGAAATTAAATTTAATAAATATAATTTTTTAATTAGTAGATCAAAACCTGAAATGTTAATAGAATTATTAAAAATAGAAGTTCCTGAAATTAAAGAAAAAATTATTGAAATAAAAGCTGTTACAAGATACCCTGGATTAAGATCTAAAATAGCAGTAAAAACAAATGACAATAGTATAAATCCAATTGGTGCATGTATAGGTATACGTGGATCTAGAATACAAGCCATATCTAATGAATTATGCGGTGAAAAAATAGATATTATTTTATGGAATGAAAACAAAGTACAATTAGCAATTAATTCTATATCTACAATTGGTATATTATCTATAATAATAGATAATAAAAATAATAAAATGGATATTGCAATAGATGAATCAAATATTGCACAAGCAATTGGAAAAAATGGACAAAATGTAAAACTTTCTTCCAATTTAACAGGATTCAAATTAAATATTATGTCTTTTAAAGAATTATATAAAAAATGTAAAAATAATTTAAATATTTAAATTATTTTTACATTTTATATTTATAAATATAAATAATAAAATAATTAAAATAATATAAACAAATAAAATTTTGAATATTAAAATAAAATGGAAAATAAAATTTTAAAAAAAAAAAAAAAATCTTTAAATTTAAAATTAAATAAAAAAAATAATAATAATTTAAATAAAAAAATAAATAAAATAAAAAAAAATAAAATTAATATTATTAAATTTAATAAAAATAAAAAAATATTTGAAAATAAATTTAAAATAAAAACAAATATTTCAAAAATTAATAAATTTAAAAAAAAAGTAAAAAAAAATTTATTAATACAAAAATTTATAAAACCATTTAGATCTATTAATAAGAATATTAATTTAGAAAAAATTATAAAATTATCTGTATTAGCTAATAAAATTTCAATAAAAAAAATTAATTTAAATAATAAAATAAAAGAATTAGGTTTAAAATTAAATATTAATAATATAATAGATCAAGAAACTGCTTATTTATTAACAGAAGAAATGGGTCATAACGTTTTTTTAAAAAATTTTAATCAAAAAGAAAATTTAAATTATTCATTTTTAAATAAAGATAAAAATTTAAATTTAACATCAAGAATGCCAATAGTAACTATTATGGGTCATGTTGATCATGGAAAAACAAGTATATTACAATATATTTTAAAAAATAAAATTATAATTAAAGAAGCAATTGGAATAACACAACATATAGGTTATTATAGTTTAAAAACAAAAAATTGTTATATTACTTTTCTAGATACTCCTGGGCATTCAGCTTTTAATTATATTAGATATAAAGTTGCTAAATTAACTGATATTATATTATTAGTAATAGCAGCAGATGATGGTTTAATGCCACAGACAATTGAATCAATTAAAAATGCTAATAATTATAAAGTTCCTATCATTGTAGTTATTAATAAAATTGATAAATTAGGATCCAATATACATAAAATTAAAAATGATTTAACTAAATATAATATTGTTTCAAAAGAATGGGGTGGTAAAAATCAATTTATAAATGTATCTGCAAAATCAGGAAAAGGAATAGATAAATTAATTGATTCAATTTTATTACAATCAAAATTATTAAATTTAAAAACAAGAAAATATGGAAATGCTAAAGGAGTTGTTATAGAATCTTATATAGATAAGGGTTTAGGACCAGTATCTATTATTATTGTTAAAAAAGGAATTTTAAATAAAAATGATATTGTTTTATGTGGATTAGAATATGGTAAAATACGTTCTATTTTTAATGAAAATAATAAATATATAAAAAATTCAAAATTATCATTACCTATTAAAATAATAGGACTTTCTGGTATTACTAAATCTGGTGATAAATTTAAAGTCGTTAAAGATGAAAAAAAAGCTCGTAACTTATCTATTTTAAGAAAAAATAAATTAAAAAATTTAAAATTATCTCAAACAAATAAATATAATTTAGAAAATATTTTTAAAAAAATATCAAATATAAAAAATAATGAAATTAATATAATAATAAAAGCAGATGTTCATGGATCATGTGAAGCAATTATTTATTCTTTAAATGAACTATCTAAAAAAAAAATAAAAATAAATATTATTAAATCAGATGTTGGAAATATTAATGAAAATGATACTATTCTTGCATATACATCTAACTCTATAATTTTAGGTTTTAATGTAGTACCAAATATTTATGCTAAAAATTTAGTAGAATTTAAAAAAATAGATGTAAGATACTATATTTCAATTTATGATTTAATTAAAGAATTAAAAAAAATAATTAAAGAAATGATTAGTCATAATATTAAACAAAAAATAATTGGAATAGCAGAAGTAAAAAATATATTTAATTCAAAAAAAATAGGAATAATTGCTGGATGTATTGTTACAAATGGTATAATTAAAAAAAATAAAAAAATTATTGTTTTACATAAAAATAAAATTGTTTATAAAGGTATTTTAGAATCTTTGAAAAGATTTAAAAATGATGTTTTTGAAATTAAAAAAGGTATAGAATGTGGTATTAATATGAATAAATATAAAGATATATCTTTAGGTGATATTATAAAAGTAATTGAATAAATTTAAATAAAATTAAATATATATAAATTATATATAAATATATTAAAATTAAAAGGAATTAAAATTATTAATTAATGGAAAAAAAAAATATAAGAATTAAAAAAATATCTAAAGAAATAAAAAAACAAATTTCTATTATTTTAATTAAAAAAATTAAAGATCCTAGAATTAAATTAACTACTATTTCAGATATTTATATATCTAAAGATTTATCATATGTAAATATATTTATAACTTTTTTAAATAAAAATAATTATATTGAATGTGAAAAAAATATTACTGTTATACAAAATGCATCTAATTTTTTTAGAAAAATGCTTAAAAAAAATATATATTTACGTTTAATACCTAAAATAAAATTTACTTATGATTTTTCAATTATTAAAAATATTAATTTATGTAATAAAATTAAAAAAATTTTAATTAAAAAAAATTAAAATTTATTTTAATTATATAAAATTAAAATAAAATGAAAATAAATAAAAATTTAAAAAACAATATAAATGGAATTTTATTAATAGATAAATCATATGGTATTACTTCTAATAAAGTTGTACAAATAATAAAAAAAATTTTTAATTTAAAAAAAATAGGACATGGTGGAACTTTAGATCCTTTATCTACAGGAATGTTAACATTATTTTTAGGTAAAGCTACTAAATTTTCTAAATATATAATTAATTCTAATAAAATTTATATAGTAACAATGATTTTAGGAATTAGAACTGATACATATGATTATGAAGGAAATGTAATTAGTAAAAATAATGTTAATATAAATAAAATTAAAATAGAAAAAGCATTAAAAAAATTTAATGGTATTTTAAATCAGATTACACCTATGTTTTCATCAAAAAAATATAATGGAATTCCTTTATATAAATATGCTAGAAAAGGAATTAAAATTTTAAGAAATTTTAAAACAATTAAAATTTATTATATTAAATTTTTATATTGGAAAATAGATAAATTAATATTAAAAATTAAATGTTCTAAAGGAACATATATACGTAAATTTGTAGATGATTTAGGTTTATATTTAAATTGCGGTTCTTATGTATCAGAACTTCGTAGAATAAAAATATCTAATTTTTTTTACAAACAAATGATAACAATAAAAGATATAAAAAATCTTTTAAAAATTAAAAAAAATAAATATATAAAAAATAATATTTTAAAAAAAATAATTATACCATTAAAATAATTAATTTTGTAATTTATATTATTAGAATATAATTAAAAATATAAATATTTTAATTATAAAATTAATATATATATTAATTATATTTAATAAATATAAAATATTTAAAATAATATCTTAAATATAAATTTTATAATAAATTTTATATATTTAATATATATACACATTAAATCAATTATGATATAATAATAAATATTAGTATAAATTAGAGATAAAAATAAATAATAAAATTCTTTGGAGAATTTATAATGTCTCTAATAAACAAAGAAAAATCAAAAATTATTTATAAATTTGGTTTTAATAAAAAAAACACAGGTTCTACTGAAGTCCAAATAGCTATTTTAACTTTAAATATAAATAAATTACAAACTCATTTTATTAAAAATAAAAAAGATTATAGTAGCCGAAAAGGCTTATTAAAAATGGTATCAAAAAGAAAAAAACTACTTAATTATATTAAGCATAAAAATTTATCAAAGTACAATATTTTAATTAAACATTTAAATTTACGTAGATAAAATAGTTTATTAAAATAAAAAGGGGAAAATATTTTCCCCTTTTTATTTTAATAAACTATATATTTATATTTATTAAAATTTTGAAGGAAAATATATTTGTTAAATAAGATTGTACATAAATTTAAATATGGAAATAACTTAGTAAAGTTAGAAACTGGTTTTATAGCAAGACAATCTACATCTTCAGTTTTATCAAGTATTGAAGATACAATTGTACTTGTAACTATTGTATGTGAAAAAGAAGAAAAAATAGGTCAAAATTTTTTTCCTCTTAATGTTCATTATCAAGAACGTTATTATTCTATAGGTAAATTTCCAGGTGGTTTTTTTCGTAGAGAAGGGCGTCCAAGTGAAAATGAAATAATAACTTCAAGACTTATAGATAGACCTATAAGACCTTTATTTCCTGAAAAATTTATGAATGAAGTACAAATTATTGCAACAGCAATTTCTGTAAATCCTCAAATTAATCCTGATATTGTAGCAATAATTGGAACTTCAGCAGCTTTGAGTATATCAGGTATTCCATTTAAAGGACCAATAGGTGTTGCAAGAATTGGTTATATAAATAATAATTTTATATTAAATCCAACTTATAATGAAATTGTAAATAGTAATTTAAATTTGATTATATCTTGTACAAAAAATTCAATTTTAATGGTAGAATCAGAATCTAATTTATTGAATGAAAATAAAATTTTGAATGCTATAGAATTTGGTTATAATAGTCAAAATGTAGTAATAGAAAATATAAATTTATTTTCAAATTTAGTAAAAGATAAAAATCTTAAATTTAATAATAAAATAACAAATAATTATTTGATTAATAAAATATCTAAATTATCAAAATTAAAATTAAATAATACATTTTTAATAAAAGAAAAAAAAGAAAGAAATAATAAATTAAATTTAATTAAGTCTGAAACTAATAAAAAAATAATAAAGAAAAATAAAAATTTAGATGAAAATAAAATCAATATTGAATTTGATTATTTTAAAAAAAGATTAATAAGAAATAAATTAATATATGAAAAAATACGTATTGATGGTAGGAAAATAAATAAAATTAGAAATTTAGATATTAAAATAGGAATACTGCCTCGTGCTCATGGATCTGCAATATTTACAAGAGGAGAAACTCAAGCATTAGTTACAGTAACTTTAGGTACTGAAAGAGATGCACAAAATATTGATGAAATTACAGGTGATAAAATAGATAGATTTTTATTACATTATAATTTTCCTCCTTATTGTATAGGAGAAGTTGGTTTAATTGGATCACCTAAAAGAAGAGAAATTGGTCATGGTCGTTTAGCTAAAAAAGGAATAAAATATATTTTACCATCTATTAATATATTTCCATATACAATTCGTATTGTATCAGAAATAACAGAATCAAACGGATCTTCTTCTATGGCATCTGTTTGTGGTGCTTCATTAGCTCTAATGGATGCTGGTGTTCCTATAAAATCACCTATTGCAGGAATATCTATTGGATTAGTTAAAGAAGGTAAAAAAATTATTATTTTAACTGATATAATAGGAGAAGAAGACAATTATGGAGATATGGATTTTAAAATTATTGGTAATTGTAAATATATTACTGCATTACAAATGGATATTAAAATAGAAGGTATAAATATATATATTTTAAAAAAATCTTTAAAAATTGCAAAAAAAGCAATTATAAATATTTTAAATTATATGGAAAAAAAAATTAAATATCCAAGAAATAATATTTCTAAATTTGCACCAAGAATTCATACAATAAAAATTAATCCAGATAAAATTAAAGATGTTATTGGAAAAGGAGGTTCTGTAATTAGATCTCTTACAGAAGAAACTGGAGCAACAATAGAAATTGAAAATGGTGGTATAATAAAAATTTCATCAATAGATAAATATAAAGCAATTAAAGCTATAGATAGAATTAAACAAATAACTAATGAAATAGAAGTTGGATCTATTTATAATGGAAAAGTTACTCGTATAGTAAATTTTGGTGCTTTTGTAAGTATAAATAATTATAAAGAAGGATTAGTTCATATTTCTCAAATTTCTAAAAAAAGGGTAGATAAAGTAAATGATTACTTATCAATTTTTCAAGAAATTTTAGTAAAAGTTATTGAAATTGATAATAATGGTAGAGTTAGATTAAGTATAAAAGAAGCCAATTCTTTTTAATTAAAATTAAAAATTTTATATTTATAAAATTAAATATATTTATTTTAATTAAAAAATTAAATTTAATTATTTTTAAAATTAATAATGAAATTTATTTAAAATAATTTTTAACCAGTTCTTAATGTTAGTGAAAATAAATATTTTCACTTTAAGACATGCAGACTGGTCTATAATAAAAGAGGCTATTACACATGTCTGAAAATGAAATATCTTTTGCTAATTTAGGTTTAAAAAATAATATTATTAAATCATTAAATGATTTAGGATATAAAAAACCATCTCCAATACAAATTAATTGCATTCCACATTTATTGTCAGGTAATGATGTATTAGGTATTGCTCAAACAGGTAGTGGTAAAACAGCAGCTTTTGCTTTACCTTTTCTTAATAAAATAAATTTATCAATTAAATTAACTCAAGTTCTAGTTTTAACTCCTACTAGAGAATTAGCAATACAAGTTGGAAAAGCATTTTTAGATTTTTCTAAATATATAAATTTAATTAAAATAGCTGTTTTATATGGTGGTCAAAATTATGATTTACAATTTAAAGCATTAAAAAAAAAACCTCAAATTGTTTTTGGAACACCTGGTAGATTATTAGATCATTTAAAAAAAGGTACTTTAGATTTATCTAATATTTCTGGTTTAGTATTGGATGAAGCAGATGAAATGTTAAGAATGGGTTTTATAGAAGATGTAGAAACTATTCTATCTAAAATCCCTAAAATACATCAAACAGCTTTATTTTCTGCCACTATGCCTGAGCCTATTAAACGTATAGCAAATCGTTTTATGAACAAACCAAAAGAAATTAAAATACACTGTAATATTAATACACGTCCAGATATATTACAAAATTATTGGAAAGTTAATAGAATTTATAAAAAAGAAGCACTTAGTTATTTTTTAGAAATAGAAAATTTTGATGCTGCCATTGTATTTGTTAAAACAAAAAATTCAACTATAGATATATCTAATTATCTTGAAAGAAAAGGTTATAATAGTTCTGCTTTAAATGGTGATATGAATCAAAATATACGTGAAAAAACATTAAATAGTTTTAAAAAAGGAGAATTAGATATTTTAATAGCAACAGATGTTGCTGCTAGAGGTCTTGATGTAGATAGAATAAGTTTAGTAATAAATTATGATATTCCATTTGATTCAGAATCTTATATTCATCGTATAGGAAGAACAGGAAGGGCTGGTAGAGCTGGTAAAGCAATTTTATTTATAGAAAATAGAGAAATAAGATTTCTTAGAAATATAGAAAATTTTATTAAATTTAAAATAAAAGAAATAAAATTACCTAATGAAGATGAATTAAGTTATATAAGAATTTCTAAATTTTCAGATAAAGTTAAATCTAAATTAAAACATATAGATTTAAATTTATATTTAAATCTTTTAAATAAAATTAAAAAAAATACAAATTTAGATATAGAAACTTTATCTGCTATATTATTAAAAATATCTGAAGGAAAAAACAATTTAATTGTTAAAAAATTTTCATTATTTAAAAAAAATAATAAATTAAAAATAAAAAACAAAATATTTAAAGATAAAAATAATTATAATTTATTTATAAATAATAAAAAATTTAAAAATAAATTTAATTTATTTAGTATTGATGTTGGAATTAAAGATGGTGTTGAAGTTCGTAATATAGTTGGTGCAATTGCTAATGAAGGTAAAATAAATAGTAAATTTATAGGAAATATTAAATTATTTGATTATTATTCAATTATTGAATTATCAAAAAATATATCAAAAAATATATTTAATAAATTAAATAAAATAAAAATTTTAAATAAAATTATAAATATAAAATTAATAAAAAATAAAAATATAAATACAAAAGATAAAAAATTTAAAATTAATAATATAAAAAAAATTAAATTTAATAAAAACAAATTTATTTTTAAAAATAAAATTAAATATAATTATGTTAATAAAAATAAAAAAAATATTAATAAATAATTATTTATTCTTAATATATCATATAAATGATATATTAAGAATTTAATATTTTTTAAAATTTTTTTATTTATATTTAAAAAATATAAAATTTAAAAATTTTTATTATTTATAATTTATTTTAAAAATATTTAAAATATTTAAATAATATTAAAATTTATTTAAATATTATTAATATAATTAGACAAATCTAAACATAATTTTTTAATATTTTTTTTATTTTTAGCAGATATTAAATAATATTTTTTATAAAAATTTAAAGATTTTGCTACTTTATTTGCTATAATTAATACTTTTTTAATATCTATTAAATCAATTTTATTAAACACAAGCCATATAGGTTTTTTGTATAAAATATTACCATATTTTTTTATTTCATTTAAAATTATAATTGCATTTTCAATTGGATTTGATTTATCTGCAGGATATATGTCAATTATATGAAGTAATATTTTACATCTTTCTAAATGTTTAAGAAAATTAATACCTAAACCAGCACCATAATAAGATCCTTTTATAATTCCAGGTATATCAGCAATAATAAATTTTTTTTTTTTAACAAATACAACACCCAGACTTGGTATTAATGTAGTAAAAGGATAACTAGATATTTTTGGCTTTGCTGATGATACAGATTTAATAAATGTAGATTTTCCAGCATTAGGTAGTCCTAATAATCCGACATCTGCTAAAAATATTAATTTTAAATTTATTTTACAAATATCACCTTTTTTTCCACAAGTTTTTATTCTAGGGTATCTATTTACAGATGATTTAAATTTTGTATTACCAATACCGTGTTTTCCCCCTTTTGATATTAATATAATTTGTTTATTATATATAATATCACATATAATTTTTCCTTTATCAATATCTGTTACTCTTGTTCCTAATGGGACTTTAATAAAAATATCTTTTCCATTTTTTCCAGTTCTATTATATTTTTTACCATTTTCTCCACAATTTGCATAATAATTTTTTTTAAATGTACAATTAATTAAATTTTTTAAATTTTGATTTCCAATTAACCATATATTTCCTCCATTACCACCATTTCCTCCATTTGGTCCTCCTTTATTAATATACTTTTCTCTACGAAAACTAATACAACCATCACCACCATTTCCAGCTGATGCTGTAATATTAAATTCATCAACAAATTTCATAATTGTTCTCTAAATTAAATATTAATAAAATATTTATAAATTTAATTAAATATACTTATAAATTTTTTTTTATTAATACCTTTTAATTCAAATTTAACTTTTCCATCTATTAATGCAAATAAAGTATGATCACTTCCGCATCCAACATTAGTACCTGGATGAAATTTAGTTCCACGTTGACGTACAATTATATTTCCAGATTTAACAATTTCTCCTCCAAATTTTTTTATTCCTAAACGTTTACTATGTGAGTCTCTACCATTTCTTGTTGATCCGCCTGCTTTTTTATGTGCCATATTGTTCTCTTATTTTAATAATTTATATTTTGAATTTTTAATTTAGTACACCATTGTCTATGACCTTGTTTTTTACGAAAATGTTTACGACGTTTGAATTTTAAAATAATAATTTTTTTATTACGAAAATGTGATATTATTTTTGCAGTAATTCTTACATTTTTTATAAATGGATTTCCTAAATTAATATTTTCTTTATCACATATCATTAATACTTTTGAAAATTCAATTATATTATTTATTTTAAAATTAATTTTTTCCATTATAATATTTTGTCCTTTTATTACTTTATATTGTTTTCCACAGCTTTGAAAAATTGCGTACATAAAATTTCCAATTTAATAATTAAAATTAATATAATATATTTCATATATAATTATATTATAAATAATATATATTATATATAATTTATTTTATTAAAATTTATTAGTATATTAATATTTTAATAAAAAATTTTATTTTATAATCTTGAAAAATTAATTTTTGTCCTTATATTTATAATATAAATAATATATTTTAATATTAAATTAAAGGTTTTATATGGGAAAAATAATTGGAATAGATTTAGGTACTACTAATTCATGTATATCAATAATAGAAAATGGAAAACCAAAAGTAATTGAAAATAGTGAAGGAGATAGAACAACGCCTTCTATTGTTGCTTACACTAAAAATAATGAAATTTTAGTTGGACAACCAGCCAAAAGGCAATCAATTACAAATCCTGAAAATACTTTATTTGCAATTAAAAGATTAATAGGTAGAAGATTTCAAGATAAAGAAGTTCAACATGATGTTAATATAATGCCTTATAAAATAATAAAAGCAGATAATGGAGATGCATGGTTACAAATTAAAAATAAAAAAATATCACCACCACAAATTTCAGCTGAAATTTTAAAAAAAATGAAAAAAACAGCTGAAGAATATCTTAAATTAAAAATTAATGAAGCTGTTATAACAGTACCTGCTTATTTTAATGATGCTCAACGTCAAGCAACTAAAGATGCAGGCCGTATAGCAGGTTTAGATGTTAAAAGAATAATTAATGAACCTACTGCTGCTGCTTTAGCATATGGTCTAGATAAAGAAACTGGAAATAGAATAATAGCAGTTTATGATTTAGGCGGAGGTACATTTGATATTTCAATAATAGAAATAGATGATGTTGATGGTGAAAAAGCTTTCGAAGTATTATCTACTAATGGTGATACACATTTAGGTGGTGAAGATTTTGATAGCAAATTAATTAATTATTTAGTAGATGAATTTAATAAAAATCAAGGAATTGATTTAAGAAAAGATCCTTTAGCAATGCAAAGATTAAAAGAAGCATCAGAAAAAGCAAAAATAGAATTATCTTCTTCTCATCAAACAGAAGTAAATCTTCCTTATATTACTGCAGATAATAATGGTCCAAAGCATATGAATGTAAAAGTTACTCGTGCTAAATTAGAATCTCTTGTAGAAGATTTAGTTAATCGTACTATTGAACCATTAAAAGTATCTCTTAAAGACGCAAAATTAACTATATCTGATATAAAAGATATTATATTAGTAGGTGGTCAAACTCGTATGCCTTTAGTTCAAAAAATAGTTACAAAATTTTTTAATAAAAAACCAAGAAAAGATGTTAATCCTGATGAAGCAGTAGCTATTGGTGCATCAGTTCAAGGTGGTGTTTTAGCTGGTGATGTTAAAGATGTTTTATTATTAGATGTTACTCCTTTATCATTAGGTATAGAAACAATGGGTGGAGTAATGACAACATTATTATCTAAAAATACAACAATTCCTACTAATCATAGTCAAGTTTTTTCAACTGCAGAAGATAATCAATCTGCTGTAACTATACATATACTACAAGGTGAACGTAAAAGAGCAATAGACAATAAATCATTAGGACAATTTAATTTAGATGGTATTGAACCTGCAATGAGAGGAATTCCTCAAATTGAAGTAACTTTTGATATAGATGCTGATGGTATTTTACATGTTAATGCAAAAGATAAAAAAAGTGGAAGAGAACAAAAAATTACAATAAAAGCATCTTCAGGTTTAAAAGAAGAAGAAATAAAAAAAATGGTAGAAGAATCTAAAATTAATGCTGAATCAGATAAAAAATTCGAAGAATTAATTCAAATAAAAAATCAAGCTGATTATCTTTTACATAGTAGTAAAAAACAATTAGAAGAAATGAAAAATAAAATTTCAGATAAAGATAAAAATTTAATTGAAGAATCATTAAAAAATTTAGAAATTTCACTTAAAGGAGAAGATAAGTCTGAAATAAGTAAAAAAATGCAATTACTAATAAATATAACTAGTAAAATAATAAAAACAGAAAATACAAAAAATACAAATAATACAGAAAAAAATAATAAAAAAGATAATAATGTTTCAAATGAAAATGTAGTAGATGCTGAATTTGAAGAGCTTAAAGATAAAAAATAATAATTTAATATAATATAAAATATATTTTAAATATTTTTATAATAAAATCACGGTTTTAGAATAAATTCTATTTCCGTGATTAAATTTATAAATTATATCTAGGAAAAAAATGTCAAAATTAGACTATTATGAAATCTTGGGTGTATCTAAAAATTCAGAAGAACGAGAAATAAAAAAAGCTTATAAACGTTTAGCAATGAAATTTCACCCAGATAGAAACTTAGGAAATAAAAAAGCAGAATCTAAATTTAAAGAAATTAAAGAAGCATATGAAATATTAACAGATCCTAAAAAAAGATCAGCATATGATAAATATGGACATTCTGCTTTTGATCAAAATAGTAATGTAGAAGATAATTCGGATTTTGGTGATATATTTGGAGATGTTTTTGGTGATATTTTTGGTGGCAATGGCAGACAAACATCTACAAAAGGTTCTGATTTACAATATAATATTCAAATATCTCTTGAAGATTCAGTAAAAGGAGTAATAAAAGAAATACGTATAAAAACTTTTGAAAAATGTAATTTATGTAATGGAAGTGGGGCAAGATCAAAAAATTCAATAATAAATTGTAAATTATGTAACGGATCAGGACAAATACATACAAGACAAGGTTTTTTTACTGTTCAACAAACCTGTCCATCTTGCATGGGTTATGGAAAAGTAATAAAAAATATATGTAGAAAATGTAACAATGGAAGAATAGAAAAATTAAAAATGTTATCTGTAAAAATTCCTTCAGGTGTTGATTCTGGAGATAGAATAAGATTAACAGGAAAGGGAGAAGCTGGTGAATATGGAATTTCTCCAGGCGATTTATATGTACAAATAATTATTAAAAAACATCCTATATTTGAACGTGAAGAAAATAATCTTTACTGCGAAATACCTATTAATTTTTCAAAAGCCGCTTTGGGTGGAGAAATAGAAATACCAACTCTTTATGGAAGATTAAAATTAAAAATACCTTCAGAAACACAGACAGGTAAAATTTTTAGAATAAGAGGTAAAGGTGTTAAATCAGTACGTGGAGTATCTATTGGTGATTTATTATGTAAAATAATTGTAGAAACACCAATTAGACTTAATAATTATCAAAAAAAATTACTATTTGATCTTGAAAAAAGTTTTTATAATTTAAATGGAAATAATAATATTCCAAAATCAAATAATTTTGTTGAAACTGTAAAAAAATTTTTTGATAAAAAATATTAATTTAAATAAAAAATTAATAAATTTAATAATTAATTAAAATCAATATTTTTAATTTTTTTTATTAGTTTTTTTTTATAACGAGATGCTTTATTTTTATGTATTAAACCTTTTGTAGATTGTCTATCAATAATTGATTGAAATATACAAAATGCATTATTTGATAATTTTTTATCTTTTTTATTTATATAAAAATTAACTTTTTTAAAAAAAGTTTTAATAACTGATTTACAACTTATATTGCTTTTTCTTTTTTTATAAGATTGTAAATAACGTTTTTTTGCTGATTTTATCTTAGACAATGATTAATCCTTATAAAATATTAAATATTATTTAAATATTAAATTATTATTTTATTAAAATTTATATTTATTATTATAATAAAGTTATTTATTAATATAAAACAACATTTTTAATTATGTTGTTTTATATTAAATAAAATTTATATTAAATTAATATAAATAAAATTATTATAGTAAAATTATAACATATTTTAATTTTTAATACATTTTTAAAATTAATTTTTAAAATAATTTTTATTATTTATATTTTTAATTAAAAAAATTTTAAAAATTTGGAAAAAATAAATGTCAAATTATAAAAAAACTTTAAATTTACCAATAACATCTTTTCCTATGAAAGCTGATCTTGCTAATAAAGAAAATAAAATTTTGAATAAATGGTATAAAGAAGATATTTATAAAAAAATAAGATTAAATAAAAAAAATAAAAAAAAATTTATACTACATGATGGCCCCCCATATGCAAATGGTAATATCCATATTGGACATGCTGTTAATAAAATTATAAAAGATATTATTATTAAATATAAAAGTCTAAATGGATATGATGCTCCTTATATACCAGGATGGGATTGTCATGGTTTACCTATTGAATTAAAAGTAAATAAAATTTTAGGAAAAAATATAAATAAAATAACATGTAAAGAGTTTATATTAAATTGTCGTAAATATTCTTTAGAACAAGTTAAAAATCAAAAAAAAGATTTTATTAGACTTGGTGTTATTGCAGATTGGAAAAATCCTTATTTAACTATGGATTTTAAAACTGAAGCTAATATTATTCGTACTTTTAGTAAAATAATATCTAATAATTATTTATATAAAGGATTAAAACCAATTCATTGGTGTACTAAATGTAAATCTTCATTATCAGATGCAGAAGTAGAATATAAAAATATTAATTCAACATCAATGCATATAGCTTTTGAATCTGTAAATTCTTCATTTGTAGCTTCAAAATTTTATATTAACAATTTTAAATTAAAAATTTCAATAATAATTTGGACAACTATGCCATGGACATTGCCAGATAATAGAGCCATTGCAATAAATAAAAAATTTGATTATTTTTTAATAAAAATAAAAAATCAAATTTATATTATATATTCTAAATTAGTAAATCAATTAATGATAAAATATAAAATTAAAAATTGGAAAATAATAGGCAAAACAAAAGGTAAAAATTTAGAATTTTTAAAATTTAAACATCCTTTTATGAATTTTGAAGTACCAATTGTTTTAAGTAAAAATGTTAATTCAAATATTGGAACTGGTGCTGTACATATATCTCCTAGTCATAGCAATGAAGATTATATTATTTCTGAAAAATATAATTTAGAAATGTTTGATTCTACAAATATTAAAGGCGAATATATAAAAAATACATTACCAGAATTAGATGGTATAAAAGTATTTAAATCAAATAAAATTTTAATTAAAATTTTAAAAAATAAAAAATTATTAATATATACAAATAAATTTAATCACAGTTATCCTCATTGTTGGCGTCATAAAACTCCTATTATATTTAGAGCCACTTCTCAATGGTTTATAAGTATAGAAAAAAATAAATTAAGAGAAAGATTATTACATTCTATTAATAATGTAAATTGGATTCCAAAATGGGGTAAAAATAGAATTAAAAATATGATTATTAATCGTCCTGATTGGTGTATTTCACGTCAAAGAACATGGGGGGTTCCTATGTCATTATTTGTTCATAATAAGACTAATAAAATTCACCCTCGTACTATTGAAATACTTGAAATAGTGGCAAAAAAAGTTGAAATAAATGGAATTCAAGCATGGTATGATTTAGATCCATTAAGCATAATTGGTTGTGATTCTTATAATTATCATAAAATTTCTGATACATTAGATATTTGGTTTGATTCTGGATCTACTCATTTTTCTGTTTTAAAAGATAGGTTAGAATTTAAAAAAAAAAATATAGATATGTATTTAGAAGGTTCTGATCAACATAGAGGTTGGTTTATGTCATCTTTAATAATTTCAAATATTATTAATAAAAAAGCACCTTACAATGAGGTTTTAACTCATGGATTTATTGTTGACAGTAAAAAACGTAAAATGTCAAAATCAGTTGGAAATGTATTTAATGCTAATAATATAATAGACAAATTAGGTGCTGATATTTTAAGAATGTGGGTTGCATCTAATGATTATACTAATGAAATGTCAGTTTCTGAAAAAATTATTGAAAAGTCAATAGATAATTATCGTAAAATAAGAAACACTATTAGATTTTTATTAGCAAGTATTAATGATTTTGACCCTAAATATAATATTGTAAATTTTAAAAATATGGTAATATTAGATATTTGGGCAATAGATAAAGCAAAATCAGTACAAAACGAAATTATATCATTTTATAATAATTATGATTTTCATAATGTTGTAAAAAGAATTATGTATTTTTGTTCAATAGAAATGAGTTCTTTTTATATTGATATAATAAAAGATCGTCAATATACATTTCATAAAAATAGTATATACAGACGTAGTTGTCAAACTGCAATATATCATATAATTGAAGCATTAGTACGTTGGATTATGCCTATTATTTCTTTTACTGCTGATGAAATATGGAATTTTATTCCTGGAAATAGAAATAAATATGTTTTATTAGAAGAATGGTATAATGGACTATATTGTTTTGAAAAAAAAAATAAATTTAATAATAATTTTTGGAAAATTATTATTAAAATTCGTAATGAAACTAATAAAATTATAGAAGTATCACGTATAAAAAAAATTATAAATAGTTCTTTAGAATCATGTATTACATTATATGTAAAATCTTATCTTTATAATATTTTAAAAGAATTAGGTAATGAATTGAAATTCATATTTCTTACTTCAAAATTAATATTATCTGATTATAATAATTCTGATATAAATTCAATTAAATGTGAAAATATAAAAGGTTTAAAAATAAGTTTGTATAAAATTAAAGGAAAAAAATGTCCTCGTTGCTGGCATTTTGAAAGTAATATAAATTATAAAAAATATTCAGAAATATGTAAAAGATGTGTACTTAATACATTAGGTTCAGGAGAAAAACGTAAATTTGTATAATGAATAAAAAATTAAAATCAAAAAAATTATATTTGATATATATATCAATATTTATTTTATTAATTGATATTATAACAAAAAAATTAGTAATAAATAAACTATGTTTAGGTTGTATTTTATATTTTTTTTCTTTTGTTAACATAACACATGTACATAATTTAGGAGGAGCATTTAACTTTTTATCTGATAGATTAATATGGCAAATTTTTATTTTAAATTTTTCTTCAATATTTATTATATTTTTATTTTTAATAAAAATTATTATTTACAATAATTTAAATAAAATAGATAATATATCCAATTCTATGATTTTAGGAGGTTCTTTGGGAAATTTATTTGATAGATTAAATAATAAATATATAATTGATTTTTTAGATTTACATATTAACAATTTTCATTTTCCAATATTTAATATTGCAGATATAAGTATTGTTATTGGATTATTTTTAATATTATATAAAATAATTTTAGATTATTTAATAAAATTTAAAATTAATAAAATATAAAATTATTTAATTAAAATTTAAATACTAAAAGAATAACCACAACTACAAGTTTTATTATATTTTTGATTTTTAACAATAAAACGAGAACACTGAATTTCGTTAATATAATCTATTGAACTTCCTATTAAATATTGTAAACTAATATTATCTACTATTAATTTTTCATTTTTATTTTTATTTTTAATAATAAAATCTGTTTTATTAACTTTATTATCTAATTTAAAATTATATTTAAATCCGTTACAACCACCTCCTGTAATATAAATTCTTAATTTAAGATTTATTTTTTTTTTTTTTGAAATAAGATATTTTACTCTCATTGCTGCATTATCTGTAAAATATATATTTAAATTTTTAATATATAAATTATTTATATTTGTCATGTTTGCAAAAAATATTTAATATTAATATTAATTATAATAAAATTATTATATATATTAAAAATTTAAATTTTCAATATTAAATTTTAAAAATATTTAAAAGTTTAAAAATTTTAATATATAATAATTTATTATAAATTTATAAAAAATTAAATTAAATAATTAAATATTTTTTTTTAAAAAAAATTATAATTAATATATTTAATAATTTAAATAAATAATATTATTTATTTAAATAAAAATAAATAAGATTAAAAATATAATAAAAAATTATATTTTTTATGTTAAATTAATTTAATTAAATTAAAATTTATTTTTTTTTTTTTCAAAAGGATAATTAATAAAATGTCTACAATTAATCAATTAGTAAGAAAATCAAGATCTAAAAAAAAAACAAAAAGTGATGTTCCAGCTCTTAATTCATGTCCTCAAAAAAGAGGAGTATGTATTCGTGTATACACTACAACTCCTAAAAAACCAAATTCTGCATTAAGAAAAGTTTGTAGAGTTAGATTAACAAATGGATTAGAAGTAACCTCTTACATAGGTGGGGAAGGTCATAATTTACAAGAACATTCTGTAGTATTAATTAGAGGAGGAAGAGTAAAAGATTTACCTGGTGTTCGATATCATACAATTCATGGTGCATTTGATTTATCTGGAATAAATAAAAGAAAAAATGGTAGATCTAAATATGGAACTAAAAAAAAATAATAATTAATATAAAATAATTAAATATTAATATTTTTTTAAATAAATATTTTGGAGTATTTATATGTCACGTCGTAGTATTATTAATAAAAGAAAAATATTACCAGATTCAAAATTTGGATCTGAAATTATATCTAAATTTATTAATATAATGATGATTAACGGTAAAAAATCAATATCAGAAAAAATTGTTTATGATGCTCTTAATTATCTTTCAAAAAAATCTGGAAGAAGTAATATTGAATCTTTTGAATTAGCTTTAGAAAATGTTAGACCTGTTGTAGAAGTAAAATCAAGAAGAATTGGTGGTTCTACTTATCAAGTTCCAGTAGAAGTACGTCCAATTAGAAGTAATGCACTAGCAATGAGGTGGATTATTGCAGCAGCTAGAAAAAGAAAAGAAAAATCAATGTCTTTAAGATTATATAAAGAATTGTTAAATGCTACAGAAAAAAAAGGTTTTGCTTTTAAAAAACGTGAAGATATTCATAAAATGGCAGAAGCTAATAAAGCATTTTCTCATTACAGATGGTAAATATTATATTTATTTATATATTTTTATTATATTTAAAAATTATTAATTTCATTAATAAAATATTATGAGGTTTTAATGTATATTAAAACACCTATTAAAAATTATAGAAATATAGGAATTAGTGCACACATAGATGCAGGAAAAACAACTACAACTGAAAGAATTTTATTTTATACAGGAATAAACCATAAATTAGGAGAAGTGCATCATGGATCTGCAACAATGGATTGGATGGAACAAGAACAAGAAAGAGGTATAACAATAACATCAGCTTCAACTACTTGTTTTTGGTCAGGTATGGAAAAACAATTTAATTTACATAGAATTAATATTATTGATACACCAGGACATGTAGATTTTACTATAGAAGTTGAAAGATCTATGCGTATATTAGATGGAGTTGTTATGATATATTGTGCTGTTGGAGGAGTTCAACCCCAATCTGAAACAGTATGGAGACAAGCTAGTAAATATAAAGTTCCTAAAATAGCCTTTATAAATAAAATGGACAGAGTGGGTGCAAATTATATTAAAGTTATTGATCAACTTAAAAATAAACTCTTATCTAATCCAGTTCCTATACAAATACCAATTTTTAAAAAAAAAAATTTTGTTGGAATAGTAGATTTAATAAAAATGAAATCTATATATTGGAATGAAAAAGATAAAGGATTAACATTTACTTATAAAAATATTCCTAATGAATTAATTAATTTATCTTGTAATTTAAATAAAAAATTAATTGAAAGTTCTGTTGAATCTTCTGAAGATATAATGAATAAATATTTAAAAGGTATTAAATTAAGTGAAAAAGAAATAAAAAACGGATTAAGAAAACGTGTTATAAAAAATGAAATAATGATTGTAACATGTGGATCTGCTTTTAAAAATAAAGGTGTTCAATCATTATTAGATGCAATAATAGATTATTTACCATCTCCAATTGATATTAATTTAATAAATGGTGTTTTAATTGATGGAAAAACAAATATAAAAAGATACTTAAATTATAAAGAACCTTTTTCAGCATTGGCTTTTAAAATTTCAAACGATCCTTTTGTTGGTAATTTAACTTTTTTTAGGGTTTATTCAGGAATAATAAAAACTGGAGATTTTATATTAAATTCAACTAAAAATGAAAAAAGTCGTTTAGGTAGAATTGTACAAATGCATGCTAATAAAAGAGAAGAAATTAAAGAAGTTAAAGCAGGAGACATTGCTGCTGCAATAGGACTTAAAAATATTTCAACTGGAGATACATTATGTGATCCTTATTATCCTATTATTTTAGAAAAAATAAAATTTCCAGAACCAGTTATATCTATTTCTTTAGAGCCAAAAACAAAAGTTGACCAAGTAAAAATGGGAATTGCTCTAAATCGTTTATCCCAGGAAGATCCTTCTTTTAAAGTTTTTACTGATAAAGAATCAGGACAAACTATTATTTCTGGTATGGGTGAATTGCACTTAGAAATACTTGTTGATAGAATGAAACGTGAATTTAAAGTAGAAGTAAATGTAGGAAAACCTCAAGTTTCATATAGAGAAACTATAAAATCAACTATAAAACAAGAAGGAAAATTTATAAGACAATCTGGTGGAAAAGGTCAATTTGGTCATGTTTGGCTAAAAATTGAACCTATTAAAAATAGTAAAAAAAATTATGAATTTGTAAATAAAATTGTAGGAGGATCTGTACCTAAAGAATATATTCCAGCTGTTAATAAGGGTATTAAAGAACAAATAAACAATGGAGTTATTGCCGGGTATCCTATTGTAAATATTCGTGTTACTATATTTGACGGTTCATATCATGATGTTGATTCATCAGAAATGTCATTTAAGATAGCATCTTCAATAGCTTTTAAAGAAGGTTTTATAAAAGCAAATCCTATTATTTTAGAACCAATTATGATAGTAGAAGTTGATACTCCTGAAAAATACATGGGTGATGTTATTGGAGATTTAAATAGAAGAAGAGGAATAATTGAATCAATGGAAAGTATATTAATAATTAAAAAAATAAAAGCCAAGGTTCCATTATCTGAAATGTTTGGTTATGCTACTGATTTAAGATCTCAAACACAAGGAAGGGCTTCATATTCTATGGAATTTTATAATTATAAAGAATCACCAAAAAATATTTCCGAAAATATTATTAAAAATAAAAAAACAAAATAATTTTTTTTAAAATTTAAATTAAAATAATTAATTATAATTAATTATTTTAATATCAAGGATTATAAAAATGTCTAAAGAAAAATTTGACAGAAAAAAACCACATATAAATGTAGGAACAATAGGTCATGTTGATCATGGAAAAACAACATTAACATCTGCAATTACAACAATTCTTGCTAAAACTTATGGTGGGCATGCACGTTCATTTGATCAAATTGATAACACACCAGAAGAAAAAAAAAGAGGAATTACTATAAATACATCTCATGTTGAATATAATACTAATATTCGTCATTATGCTCATGTTGATTGTCCTGGTCATGCAGATTATATTAAAAACATGATAACAGGAGCTGCACAAATGGATGGATCTATTTTAGTAGTTTCAGCAACTGATGGACCTATGCCTCAAACTCGTGAACATATTCTTTTAAGTAGACAAGTAGGAGTTCCTAATATAGTTGTTTTTATTAATAAATGTGACATGGTTGATGATGAAGAACTTTTAGATTTAGTCGAAATGGAAGTTCGTGAATTACTATCAAAATATGATTTTCCAGGAGATAAAACTCCAGTTATAAGAGGATCTGCATTAAAAGCATTAGAAGGAGATAAATTTTGGTCATCTAAAATAATAGAATTATCAAAATCTTTAGATATTTATATTCCAGAGCCAAAAAGATCTATTAATAAACCATTTTTATTACCAATAGAAGATGTATTTTCTATATCTGGTAGAGGTACAGTTGTTACTGGAAGAATAGAAAGTGGTATAATAAAAGTTGGAGAGGAAGTAGAAATAGTAGGTATAAAAAATACATTTAAAACTATATGTACTGGTGTTGAAATGTTTCGTAAGCTTTTAGATGAGGGAAGAGCAGGAGAAAATGTAGGTATATTACTTAGAGGTATTAAAAGAGATGATGTTGAACGTGGACAAGTTTTATCTAAACCAGGATTTATAAAACCACATACAAAATTTGAATCAGAAGTTTATATTTTAAATAAAGAAGAAGGTGGTAGACATACACCTTTTTTTAAAGGATATCGTCCTCAATTTTATTTTCGTACTACTGATGTTACTGGTACAATAGAATTACCTAAAAATATTGAAATGGTAATGCCAGGTGATAAAATAAAAATGATTATTGATTTAATATCACCAATAGCTATGGATGAAGGTCTTAGATTTGCAATTCGTGAAGGTGGAAAAACTGTTGGTGCTGGAATTGTTGTAAAAATAATTTCTTAAAATATAATAAAATTATTTATTTTAATTTAAATATAAAAGGATACATTTAAGTATCCTTTTATAATAAACTTTAATTTATAAATTTATAATTTTTAAAAATTTAATTAATTAATTAATATAAATTAAAACATTTTAGGAATTAATAAAATAATGAAACAAATAATAAGAATTAGATTAAAATCTTTTGATTATAGGCTTATTGATAAATCAACATCAGAAATTGTTGAAACAGTAAAACGTACAGGATCTAAAATACATGGTCCTATACCTCTTCCAACATGTAAAGAAAAATTTACTATATTAATATCTCCTCATGTTAATAAAGATGCAAGAGATCAATATGAAATTTGTACTCATAAAAGATTAGTTGATATTATAAAACCAACTGAAAAAACTGTTGATGCTCTTATGCATTTAGATTTAGCTGCTGGTGTAGATATACAAATAAGTTTAAATTGATTTAATATATTCAAAATTATTTTGAGGATAATAAATGAAATCTTTAATTGGATTAAAGATAGGAATGACTAAAATATTTAATAAAGAAGGAAAATCAATACCTGTAACTGTTATAAAAATAAAAAATAATTATATTGTTCAAATTAAAAAAAATAAAAACAATAAATATTATTCAATTCAAATATCAACTGGAAAAAAAAAAAAAAAATTAATTAATAAATCTGAAATTGGTCATTTTAAAAATAAAGGTATAAAAATAGGTAAAAAATTATATGAATTTAAAACAAAAAATAAAGAAAATTTAATTGTAGGAGATATTATAAATATAAATATTTTTAAAAAAATTAAAAAAGTAGACATTGTTGGTAAATCAAAAGGAAAAGGTTTTTCTGGTACAATAAAAAGATGGAATTTTCATATTCAAGATGCTACACATGGAAATTCTTTATCACATCGTGCTCCAGGATCAATTGGTCAAAATCAAACACCAGGTAGAGTATTTAAAGGTAAAAAAATGTCTGGTCATTTAGGAAATGAGAAAATTACTGTACAAAATTTAGATATTATAAATATTGATATGAAAAATAATTTATTATTAATTAAAGGTTCTGTACCAGGGTCAATAGGAAGTGATGTGATAATTAAAAAATCAATAAAATATTAAATATAATGAGGTTGATATATGTACATTTTATTAAAAGATATAAAAAATAAAATAAATATTTCAGATGATATTTTTTGTAATGATTTTAATGAATCACTTGTTCATCAGGTTGTTGTATCTTATTCTTCTTATTATCGTAAAGTAATTAGTAGTAAAAAAAATAGGTCAGAAGTTTCTGGTTCTGGTAAAAAACCATGGAGACAAAAAGGTTCTGGTAGAGCAAGAGCTGGTAGTTTTCAAAGTCCAATATGGAGATCTGGTGGTGTAACATTTACATCAAATAAAAAAAATTATAAAAAAAAAATAAATAAAAAAATGTATAAAGGTGCACTAAAAAGTATTTTTTCAGAATTATTACGTCAAAATAGATTAATTATAGTTAAAAATTTTTATATAAATTCTTACAAAACAAAAATATTAGTTAAAAAATTAAATAATATGATGATTAAAAATGTTTTAATTATTAAAAAAAATATAGATGAAAATATTTGTAGAGCTTCTAAAAATTTAAATAAAATTAAATTAATAAATGTAAATTTTATAAATCCTATTATTTTAATTTCTTTTGATAAAGTTTTAATTACAGTTAGTTCTATAAAAATAATTGAGGAAATGTTATCATGATAAATTTAGATCATATTTTAAAAATTTTTATATATCCTATTTCTTCAGAAAAATCATCTATGTATATTAAAAAAAATAATACTATAGTATTAAAAGTAATTAAAAATACTACAAAAAAAGAAATTAAATATGCAATATATAAACTATTTAAAATTAAAGTAAAAAAAATAAGAACTTTAATTATTAAAGGTAAAACTAAATTTTATAAAAAACGTATAAGTCGTAAAAGTAATTGGAAAAAAGCTTATATTACTTTGAAAAAAAATTTAAAAATAGATTTTAAAGATATTTAAAATTAAGGATTAATATATATGTCAATAATTAAATGTAAGCCAACATCTCCTGGACGCAGACATGTTATTAAAATACTAAATAACAATTTATACAAAGGTAAACCTTTAATAAAATTAATAAAACCTATTAATAAATCAGGAGGTAGAAATAATAAAGGAAGAATTACTACTCGTCATATAGGAGGAGGTCATAAAAAAAAGTACCGTATATTGGATTTTAAAAGAATAAAAGATAATATAGAGGCATTAGTAGAACGTATAGAATATGATCCTAATAGATCAGCAAATATAGCATTAATATTATATAAAGATGGAACAAGATCTTATATTTTATATCCTAAGGGATTGCAAATAGGAGATAAAATTAAATCAGGAATTGATATACCAATATTAATTGGAAATACATTACCTATAGAAAATATACCAATAGGTTCTATTGTGCATAATGTAGAAATTAAACCTGGCAAAGGTGGACAAATAGCAAGATCAGCAGGTTCTTATGTTCAAATAATATCTCGTGATAATTATTATATTACAGTTAGATTACGTTCTGGAGAAATTAGAAAAATTTTGTCTAAATGCAGAGCTACATTAGGTGAAGTTGGAAATAATGAACATTCTTTAAGATCATTAGGAAAAGCAGGATCTAATCGTTGGATTGGAATACGTCCAACTGTAAGAGGAACAGCTATGAATCCAATTGATCATCCACATGGAGGAGGGGAAGGAAGAAATTTTGGTAAACATCCAGTATCTCCTTGGGGTTGGCAAACAAAAGGTAAAAAAACTCGTAAAAATAAACGTACAGATAAATTTATAATTAATAGAAATATAAAAAAAGGATAAAATTATGCCTCGTTCTATAAAAAAAGGTCCTTTTATAGATGAAAATTTATTAAATAAAATAGAAAAAGCAATAAAAACAAAAAATAAAAGTCCTATTCGTACATGGTCTCGTAGATCTACTATATTTCCTAATATGGTTGGATTTACTATTTGTGTTCACAATGGAAGACAACATATACCAGTATTTATTATTGATGAAATGGTAGGTCATAAATTAGGTGAATTTTCACCAACAAGAACTTACAGAGGGCATTTGTCAGATAAAAAAAATAAAAAAAATAAATTAAAACAGGAATAAAATGAAAACTATAGGTAAATATAAATATGCAAATTCTTCTCCTCAAAAGTTAAGATTAGTAGCAAATTTAATTAGAGGTAAAAAAGCATATAAAGCTTTAAATGAATTGACTTTTATTAAAAAAAAAGCATCTTTTATTTTAAAAAAATTATTAAAATCAGTTATTTCTAATGCTGAACATAATAATAGTGCTGATATTGAAAAATTAATAATATTAAAAATTTTTGTTGATAGTGGTCCTAGTATGAAACGTATTATTCCAAGAGCTAAAGGCAGATCAGATAATATGATAAAACGTACTAGTCATATTACAATAATTTTATCTGATAATTAAAATAAAGAGGTTATAAAATGGGTCAAAAAGTACATCCAAATATAATTCGTTTAGGTATAGTTAAAAAATGGAATTCTAATTGGTATGCAAATAAAAAAGACTTTTCTATTAATTTAAAAAATGATTTTATAATTCGTAAATTTTTAATGAAAAAATTATCAAATGCTTCAATTTCAAAAATTTTAATAGATCGTAATTCAAAAACAATTAAAATTACAATATATACAGCAAGACCAGGTATAGTAATTGGTAAAAAAGGTAAGGATGTAGAAAAATTAAGAAAAAATATAACAAACATATCTGGAGTACCATCTCAAATCAATATTATTGAAATAAAAAAACCAGAATTAGATGCTAAATTAATAGCTAATAATATAGCTAATCAATTAGAAAGAAGAATTATATTTAGAAGAGCAATGAAAAGATCTATACAAAATGCAATGAGATTTGGAGCAAAAGGAATTAAAATTGAAATAAGTGGAAGACTTGGAGGGTCTGAAATAGCTCGTAAAGAATGGATACGTAAAGGAAGAGTTCCATTACATACTTTTAGAGCAGATATAGATTTTAGTATTTCTGAAGCAAAAACTAGTTACGGAATAATAGGTATAAAAGTATGGATATTTAAAGGTGAAATTTTATCTAATTAAAATAATATAAAATATTATTAATATTTTATTATAAAATAAAAAAAATTAATTATTATAATTTATAATAAAGGTAATTTATTATGTTACAACCAAAACGTACAAAATTTAGAAAAATGCAAAAAGGTAGAAATAGAGGATTAAAAGAATTTAAAAATATTGGTAAAGGTATTTTTGGATTAAAAGCAATTAGTAGAGGTCAATTAACTTCTAATCAAATAGAATCAGCAAGACGTGCTATGACTCACGCAATAAACAGACAGGGTAAAATATGGGTAAAAATATTTCCTGATAAACCAATTACAAAAAAACCATTAGAAGTAAGAATGGGTAAAGGAAAAGGTAATGTAGAATATTGGGTTTCTTTAATAAAACCTGGTAAGATTTTATATGAAATGAATGGTGTTTCTGAAAATTTAGCAAAAAAAGCATTTAAATTAGCATCAGCTAAATTATCAGTTAAAACTATTTTCATAAATAGCGAGTTAATTTAATGAAAAAAATAAAAAATAATAAAAAAAAAAATGATATAAATATAGAACTTATAAAAAAAATAAAAGAACAATTTAAATTACGTATGAAAATATATTCAGGAAAATCAAATAAAACTCATTTATTAAAAAAAATAAAAAAAAGAATAGCACAAATAAAAACATTTTTAAATAGAAGGTTTTAAATAATGAATAATAATATAAATAAATTAAAAGGTATTGTTACAAGTAACAAAATGAATAAATCTATTGTTGTTTCTATTGAACGTTTTGTAAAACATAAATTATATGGTAAATTTATTAAACGTACTACTAAGATTCATGCACATGATGATAAAAATTGTTGTAATATTGGTGATATTGTTGAAATAATTGAATGTAATCCAATTTCTAAAACTAAATCATGGATTTTATCAAAAATAATAAAAAAAAAGTTATACAATTAAATTAATTTAAATTTATATTAAAATTATTATTTTTATATTATAATATATATAATAAATATATTATATTATATAATTTTATATAATCAAAAAATAAAATATATATAATTTAATTAAATTAAATTATATATATTTTATTTTTTGATTATATAAAATTATATAATATAAATTAATTAATTTAAATTAAAATTAAAAATTATTAAAAATAAAATGATACAACAACAAACTATATTAAAAGTAGCTGATAATTCTGGTGCTCGTAAAGTAATGTGTATAAAAGTTTTAGGTGGATCAAAACGTAGATATGCTATATTAGGTGATATAATAAAAATATCTATAAAAGAAGCTATTCCTAGAGGAAAAGTAAAGAAAGGAGATGTTTTAAAAGCTGTAATTGTAAGAACAAAAAAAAATTTTCATAGATCAGATGGATCAATTATTAGATTTGATAATAATTCTTGTGTATTATTAAATAATTCTGAACAGCCTATAGGTACACGTATTTTTGGACCTATTACTCGTGAATTAAGAAATGAAAAATTCATGAAAATTGTTTCTTTAGCTCCTGAAGTTATATAAGAGGTTTACAAATGTCTTTTAAAATAATAAAAAATGATACAGTTATAGTAATAACTGGTAAATATAAAGGAAAAATAGGTACAGTAAAAAGTTTTTATTCTAAAAATAGAGTTTTAATTAATGGTATAAATTTAGTTAGTAAGCATCAAAAACCAAATAAATCAAATAATAATAAAGGTGAAATAATAAAAAAAGAATCAAGTATTCATATTTCAAATATAGCTATTTTTAATAAAAAATACAAAAAATCAGATAAAATAAAATTTATTAAAAAAAATAATAAAAAAATTAGAATTTTTAAATCTAATAAAAATATTATTAAATAATATGAGATAATTATGTTAGATAGATTACATGTTTACTATAAAACTAAAATAGTATATATTTTATTTAAAAAATTTAAATATTCTTCAATTATGCAAGTTCCTAATATAAAAAAAATTACTATAAATATGGGTATAGGTTCTGCATATAATAATAAAAAACTTTTAAATAAATATGTTAATGATTTAACTTTAATATCAGGACAAAAACCTATTATTACAAAAGCACGTAAATCTATATCAGATTTTAAAATACGAAAAGGTAATTCAATTGGATGTAAAGTAACTTTACGTCGTACAAGAATGTGGGATTTTCTTGAAAGATTTATTCATATTGCAGTACCACGTATTAGAGATTTTAGAGGTTTTTCTTTAAAATCTTTTGATGGTAGAGGTAATTATAATATTGGGTTATCAGAACAAATAATTTTTCCAGAAATTAAATATGATAAAATAGATAATGTAATAGGATTAGATATTTCTATTACAACTACAGCATTATCTGATAATGAAGGTTATGAATTATTATCTTGTTTTAATATTCCATTTAATAAATAAATTTTGGAGAAAAAATGTCTAAAAAATCTATAATAGAAAGAGAAAAAAAAAGAATAAAATTAGTAAATAAATATTTTAAAAAACGTTTATTACTTAAAAATATAATTTCAAATTTAAATTATTCTAAAAAAAAAAGATGGAAATCAATGATAAAATTACAAAAATTACCAAGAGATTCAAGTCCATCAAGACAACGTAATCGTTGTAGTCAAACAGGAAGACCTAATTCTTTTTTAAAAAAATTTGGTTTAAGTAGAATAAAATTACGTGAAGCTGCTATGAGAGGTGAAATTCCTGGATTAAAAAAATCAAGTTGGTAAAAATATATTATTTATAATTTGAGGTAAAATTTTATGAGCATGCAAGATCCAATTTCAGATATGTTAACTATAATTAGAAATGGTCAAATATCTAAAAAAAAAAAAGTTTATGTTCCATATTCTATATTTAAAAAAGAAATTTTAAATATTCTTTATAAAGAAGGATTTATAGAAAATTATAAAATTGAAAAAAATATAAAAAATATTTTAAAAATAAAATTAAAATATTTTAAAGGCAAACCAGTAATAGAAAATATAAAACGTATAAGTAAACCAAGTTTACGTATATATAAAAAATATAAAAAATTACCTAAAGTAATTTCTGGTATGGGTATTGCTATTATTTCTACTTCTAAAGGAATTATGTCTGATAAAACAGCACGTGAATTTTTTATCGGTGGTGAAATTATATGTTATGTATCATAGAAGGATAACAAATGTCTCGTATTTCTAAAATACCTATTCATATACCATTAGGTGTAAATATAATTTTAAATTATAAAAAAATTTTAATAAAATATTTAAAAAATAAATTAACATTTAATATTAATAAAGATATTGAAATTAATTATTTTAATAATATAATTAATATTTATCCTAATATAAAAAATAAAAAAAATTGGTCTATTGCAGGAACAACAAGATCAATAATAAATAATATGATTATAGGTGTTACAGTTGGTTTTACTAAAATATTAAAATTAGTAGGTGTTGGTTATCGTGCATCAATAAAAGATAATATATTAATATTATATATAGGATATTCTCATAATATAAAATATGAAATACCTATTAATGTTAAAATTACATGTACAATTAAAAATGAAATTATTATTAAAGGATGTAATAAACAATTAATAGGACAAGTTGCTTCAGATATAAGATCTTATAAAAAAACTGAACCATATAAAGGCAAAGGTATTAGATATATTGATGAAATTATTAATTTAAAAGAAAAGAAAAAAAAATAGGGTAAAAAAATGAAAAAAAAAATAATTCGATTAAAAAGATCAAAAAAAACTCGTTGTAAAATTAAATCATTATGTTCACTAAGATTAACAATTCATAGAACATCTAAACATATTTATGCACAAATTATTTCATCAAATAATTCTGAAGTTTTAATATCAGCTTCAACTTTAGAAAAAAATATAAAAAATAAATTGAAACAAACAGGTAATAAATATGCTGCAACTAAAATAGGTAAAATAATTGCTAAAAGATCTATAAATAAAAATATTAAAAAAGTATCATTTGATAGATCTGGTTTTAAATATCATGGTAGAATAAAATCTTTAGCAAAATCTGCTCGTAAATATGGTCTTAATTTTTAATATTTAGGGTTAAATATGATATATAAATATAAAAATAAAAATAATATACAAGAAAAACTAATATCAATAAATAGAGTATCTAAAACAGTTAAAGGCGGTAGAGTTTTTAGTTTTACAGCTCTTACAACAGTAGGTGATGGAAAAGGTAAAGTAGGTTTTGGTTATGGAAAAGCACGTGAAGTTCCATCAGCAATAAAAAAATCAATTGAAAAAGCAAAAAAAAATATGATAACTATATCAATATATAAAAATACTATTCAATATTCAATTAAAGGAATTCATACAAAATCTATGGTGTTTATTAAACCAGCTGTTGAAGGAACTGGAATAATAGCAGGTGGGGTTATGAGAGCTGTTTTTAGTATGGCAGGAATTAATAATATTGTAGCAAAGTCTTATGGATCAAGTAATAAAATTAATGTAGTAAAAGCAACTATTAATGCTTTAAAAAATATGACATCTATTAAAAATATAGCTGCTAAACGTGGAAAATCAATTAAAGAAATTTTAGGTAAATAATTAATTAATTATATAAAATTTTAAAATAAATTAAATTAATAATTTTATAAAAATATTTCTTAAATATATAAATATTTTTTATATTATTAAATTTAAATTTTATTTATTAAAAATTAAAAATAAAAAATATTATATAAATTATATTTATTTTTTAAATTTATTTAATATAAAATTATAATAGAGAAATAATATATGAATTTAAATAATTTATCTCCATCTAAAGGATCAAAAAAAAAATCAAAAAGAGTTGGAAGAGGAATTGGTTCTGGTTTTGGTAAGACTTGTGGAAGAGGTCATAAAGGTCAAAAATCACGTTCTGGAAAATATTTAAAAAGATGTTTTGAAGGAGGACAAATGCCTTTATACCGTAGAATACCAAAATTTGGTTTTACATCTATAAAATCTATTTATAATATTGAAGTTAAATTGTCAGATTTGTTACATATAAAAAATAATTTGATAAATATAAATGTTTTAAAAAATAAAAAAATTATAAAAAATAATATAAAATTTGTTAAAATTATTAATTCTGGAAAAATAAATAGACCAATTATTATTCATGGTATTCGTGTAAGCAAAGGTGCTAAAAAAGTAATAAAATCAAATGGTGGTAAAATTAAGGAATAATTAATATATGTATAAAAAGACAAAATTAAATTTTTTAAATTCTAAAATGGGTTTTAATGAATTAAAAAAAAGGATTATGTTTGTTATTTTATCAATAATTATTTTAAGAATAGGAACTTTTATTTCAATACCTTTTATTAATACTAATATATTTAAAAATTTTATAAATAATAATGATAATAATTTAATAATAAATATGTTTAATATATTTTCAGGAGGTTCATTAAATAATGCTTCTATATTCTCTTTGGGTGTTATGCCATATATTTCATCATCAATGATTATTCAATTATTAACAAAATTAAATATAAATTTATTAAAAAAAAAAAATTATGAAAATGATAAATATAAAATAAATAAATATACAATTTATGGAACTTTTATTATATCTATTATTCAATCGTTCATAACAATTATAGGATTTAATAACTTATATATAATAAAATATTTTATTAAAAATTTAATTTATTTAATATTTTTTATTATAACAGTATTAAGTTTATCATTAGGTACTATATTATTAGTTTGGATTGGAAATCAAATAACTAAAAATGGCATAGGAAATGGTATTTCAGTAATTATTTTTACAGGTATATTATCGGAATTTTATTTTTCTTTTATTAAAATAATAAATAAAATTAATAAAGGTTATATTACATATTCAATGTTAATTATTATACTATTTTTAATTTTTTTTATTACATTTTTAATAGTATTAATTGAAAGCGGACAAAGACAAATATTAATTAATTATCCTAGTCCTCAAGCAAGAAAAATTTTTTCCCATAAAAATACATATTTGCCTTTAAAAATAAATATGAATGGTGTTGTTCCTGCTATTTTTTCTTCTAATTTAATAACAATTATTCTTACAATAATAACATGGATTAAAAGTAAGTTTAAATTAAATTGGATTAATTTTATATATATATATTTTAGACCTGGAAATTTAATTTATACATTAATATATTCTTATATTATAATATTTTTTTGTTTATTTTATTCTAAATTTGTATTTGATATAAAAGAAATATCAGATAATCTTAAAAAATCAGGAGCTTTTATAACAGGTATAAGACCAGGACAAAATACAGAAAAATATATATATAAAATATATAATAAAATTACATTATTAGGATCAATTTATATTACTTTTATTTGTTTAATTTCAGAATTTATAAGTAAAATAATTAATTATGAAATTAATTTTAGTAGTACATCTTTGTTAATTATAGTTGTTGTTATAATTGATATTATAAATCAAATAAATACAATTATGATGTCTAGTAAATATAAAAATATAATTGATAAATTAAAACCTAAAAATAAATTATTTTAATTAAATATTATAAAAATAAAGAGAAATAAAATGAAAGTTAGAGCTTCAGTAAAAAGATTATGTAGAAATTGTAAAATAATTAAAAGAAAAAAAATAATTAGAGTTATTTGTAATATATATTCTAAACATAAACAGCGTCAAGGATAAATTTAATTTTTTAAAATATTATTTAAAATATAAATTTTATTAAAAATGGAGAAAATAAATTGGTACGTATAGCAGGAGTAAATATTCCTGATAATAAAAATACTTTAATTGCATTAACATCAATTTATGGAATTGGAAAATCAAGATCTAAATATATTTGTTTTATTTCATCTGTACCTGATAATATAATTATATCTAAATTATCTAAAGAACTTATAAAGAATTTACAAGAATCTTTATCTAAATTTATTATTGAAGGAGATCTTCGCCGTAAAATTAATGTAAATATTAAAAGATTAATAGATTTTTCAAGTTATAGAGGTTTAAGACATCGTAAAAAACTTCCAGTAAGAGGTCAAAGAACAAAAACAAATGCTAGAACATGCAAAGGTCCACGTAAACCTATTAAAAAATAAATTAGGAGTTAATTTATAATGATTAAAAAAAAAAAAATAAATAAAAAAAATAAAAAACAGATTTTAGATGGAATAGTTTATATTAATTCATCTTTTAATAATACAATAGTTACTATTACTGATTTGAATGGAAATTCTTTAGGTTGGTCAACATCTGGAGGTTGTGGTTTTCGTGGTTCTAAAAAATCAACTCCTTTTGCGGCTCAAGTTGCAGCAGAAAAATGTTCAGAAATAATTAAAGAATATGGAATAAAAAACATAAAAATAATTATTAAAGGTCCAGGACCTGGAAGAGAATCAAGTATAAGAGCTCTTTATAATTCAGGATTTAACATTACTAAAATTATTGATGCAACACCAATACCACATAATGGATGTAGACCACCTAAAAAAAGAAGAGTTTAAATTTATTAAATAAATAAAGGAAAATAATATGTCTAAATATATAGGACCTAAACTAAAATTAAGTCGTCGAGAATGTACTGATTTATTTTTAAAATCTGGATGTAGATCTATAGAATCTAAATGCAAAATAGAAAAATATCCAGGTGATTTTGGAATTAAAAAAAATAGATTATCAAATTATGGAATTCAATTAAGAGAAAAACAAAAAGTTAAAAGATTATATGGTATTTTAGAACGTCAATTTCGAAATTATTATAATAAATCTATAAGATTAAAAGGAAATACAGGTGAAAATTTACTTAAATTATTAGAAACAAGATTAGATAATGTTGTTTATAGAATGGGATTTGGTTCAACAAGATCAGAATCTAGACAATTAGTTAGTCATAAATTAATTACAGTAAATAAAAAAATAATTAATATTGCATCATATCAAGTAAAAATAAACGATATTATAGGAATAAGAAATAAAGCTAAAAATCAATTAAGAATAAAGTTATCATTGGAATTATCTGAAAATAATAGAGAAAAAATAAATTGGATTGAAGTTAATATTAATAAAATGGAAGGTATATTTAAATTTATACCTGAACGTAATCTTTTATATAAAGATATTAATGAAAAATTAATAGTAGAATTATATTCAAAATAAATTAATTATTAATAAGTGATAAATAATGAATACATATAATCAAGAAATTGTAAAACCAAAAATAGTAGATATAGAAAAATTTAGCTCAACACATTCAAAAGTAATATTAGAACCATTAGAACGAGGATTTGGACATACATTAGGTAATGCATTACGTAGAATTCTTTTATCATCAATACCAGGATGTGCAGTTACAGAAGTTGAAATTGATGGAGTATTACATGAATATAGTACGAAAAAAGGTATAAAAGAAGATATTTTAGAAATTATTTTAAATTTAAAAAAATTATCAGTAAAAATATATAATAAAAATAGTGTCAATTTAACATTAAAAAAATATGGAATTATTAAAGTTCTAGCATCTGATATTATTCATGATCATAATGTAAAAATAATAAATCCTGAACATGTTATATGTAACATGACTAATGAAGATTCATCAATTAATATGAAAATAAAAGTTCAAAAAGGTATAGGATATATACCTGCTTACAGTAGAATAAAAATAAAAGAAAATCGTCATATAGGTAGAATTCTTATAGATGCATGTTATAATCCTATAGAACGTATATCGTATAATGTAGAACAAACACGTGTAGAAAAAAGAACTGATTTAGATAAACTTATTATTGAAATAGAAACAAATGGCACAATTAAACCTGAAAAAGCTATAAGAACAGCTGCAACAATATTATCTAATCAATTAAAATATTTTATATACTTAAATGATATACATAACAACAAATTAAAAGAAAAAAAACCAAAATTTGATCCTATACTTCTTAAATTAGTTGATGATTTAGAACTTACAGTAAGATCCTCTAATTGTTTAAAAGCAGAATCTATTAGATATATAGGTGAATTAGTACAACGTAAAGAAAAAGATCTTTTAAAAACACCAAATTTAGGAAAAAAATCAATTACTGAAATTAAAAACGTTCTTTTATCTCGTGGTTTATCATTAGGAATGATTTTAAATAATTGGTCAATTAATTTAATTAAAAAAAAATAATTATTTTTAAAAATTTTAAATAAGGATAATATAAAATGAGACATTTAAAAAAAGGAAGAAAGTTAAATATAAATACTAGTCATAGAAATGCTATGTTTAGAAATATGTCAAATTCTTTAATAAAAAATGAAATAATTAAAACAACTTTAAATAAGGCAAAAGAACTTAGAAGAATTATTGAACCAATAATTAATATTTCAAAAAAATATAGTTTAATAAAAAGAAGAATTATATTTTCGAAATTAAGAAATAATGAAATAGTTTATAAATTATTCAATAAAATAGGTCCACGTATTATTAATTATAATGGAGGATATACTAGAATTTATAAATGTGGATTTAGGAAAGGAGATAATTCTCCAATGTCTTACATTGAAATTATAAATCGTAATATTAAATAATTAAATTTAAAAAATTTTAAATTTAATTATTTAATATTGATTCTTTCATTTTTTTCATTGCGCTTTTTTCTAATTGACGAATTCTTTCTGCTGAAATTCCATACTTGTTTGCTAATTTTTTTAAAGTTATTTTATTATTATCATTTAACCATCTTGATTTTATAATATCTTTACTTCTTTTATCTAAAATATTTAAAGCAATACTAATTTTAGTATAAGTTATTTTATAACATTTATCTTTTATTAAAGTATTTGCAAAATTAGATTTTTTATCATAAAAACAAATAGTAGGATATAATGAATTTATATATTTATTATTATTTTCTAAATTTATATAAATTGGATCAAATTGCATATCTTGTGCTGACATACGTGATTCCATTTCTATTACATCTTTAATTTTAACATCTAATTTTTTTGATATTATTTTTATTTCATTTTTATTAAACCATTTTAAATTTTTTTTGTTTTTTCGTAAATTAAAAAATAATTTTTTTTGTGCTTTTGTTGTAGCTACTTTGACAATACGCCAATTACTAATAACATATTCATTAATTTCTGCTTTAATCCAATGAATTGCAAATGAAACCAATCGAACACCTATATTTGGATTAAATTTTCTTACTGCTTTCATTAGTCCAATATTTCCTTCTTGTATAAGATCATATTGATTAATACCATATCCTAAATAACTTTTAGTTATATTAATTACAAATCTTATATTAGATAAAATTAAATTTTTAGCAGATTCTAAGTCGCCTTTATAAAAAAATTTTTTTGATAAATTTTTTTCTTCTTTTTCATTTAAAATTGGATAAGAACTAGCTATTTTAAAATATGATTTTATATTATCATTATTAATATAATTAATTTTTTTTATATTTTCCAAAATTTATAACCTTTTAAAAATAAATAATATTTTAATATATTTAAAAATTAATATTTAATAAACTTTATTATATTAATAATAATTTATTTTATAATTTAAATTTAAATTTAAAAAAAATAAAATAAATAATAAAATTAAATTAATTTTTAAATTATTAAAATAAAATTATAAAAAATAATAATATAAGTTATTAATAACTTATATATTAAAAAATAATATTTTTCAAAAATTTTTTATAATTAAATTTATAATTATATATTAATATTTAAATATTAAAATAAATAATTAATACAATTTTTTATTAAATTAAAATTAAAAATATAAAATATGTATAAAATTAATATTTTTATTTTAGGAGGATATTTAAAAAACAAAAAAATAATATTTACTTTTAAATCTAGCTTAAGACCAACAAAAAATATTATTAAAAAAACACTATTTAATTGGATATCTCCTATAATATATAAATCTAAATGTTTAGATTGTTTTTCAGGAAGTGGGTCACTAGGGTTTGAATCTATTTCAAGAGGATGTAATAATGTTACATTTTTAGAAAAAAATAAAAAAACAACTTTAGAATTAAAAAAAAATTTAAAAAGATTTAACATAAATAATGCAAAAATAATTAATACAAATTCAATAAAATGGCTTAAAAAAAAAGGAAATATATATGATATAGTATATATAGATCCACCTTTTAATAAAGATATGATTTTTAAAACAATTTATTTATTAATTAAAAATTACTGGGTTAATTATGATTCATTTATATATATTGAATCTGAAAAAGAAAATTTATATAGTTTTGTTCCTAATAATTGGTTTATATATAAAAAGAAAATAACAGGACAGACTTTATATTTATTATATAAATGTGATTATTTTAAAATAAATGATATTTAATATTTTTAATAAAACATTAATAATATTTTTTAATATATTTTTAAATATAATAATATTATTATTATTAATATTTAATTAATTAAATACTAATTTAAAATATTTATTTTTTAAAAAAAAATAATAAATTATATATATTTAATATTAAAGTTAATTTATTATTTTAAATACAAATAATTTATTTTTAATATTGAAATTATTTATTTTAAATAATTAAAATAAATAATTTTATTAATTTATTAAAACAATATTAATTATTAATATAAAATATTTTTTTTAAAATATGTATAAAAAATATTTACATAAAAGTGTTTTATTAAAAGAATCAATTAAAAGTTTAAAAATAAAACCAAATGGAATTTATATAGATAGTACATTTGGTAATGGTGGTCATTCTCGTATGATTTTATCAAAATTAAATAAATATGGAAGTCTTTTATCTATTGATAGGGATCCATATTCAATAAAAGAGGCTTTATTAATAAAAGATAAAAGATTTAAAATAATACATGGAAATTTTTCTAAAATATATTATTTTATATCTAAATTAAATCTAATTGGTAAAATAAATGGTATATTATTTGATTTGGGTATGTCATCTGCACAATTAGATAATCCAAAACGTGGATTTTCTTTTATGAATAAAGGACCTTTAGATATGAGAATGAATAATACTTGTGGTCAATCAGCATATGAATGGTTATTAAAAACTAAAATAAAAGATATTGAATATGTTCTTAAAACATATGGAGAAGAAAAATTTTATAAAAAAATATCAAAATATATTATGTATAAAAAAAAAATAAAACCATTAAAAGATACAATAGAATTATCAAAAATAATTTCTAAAGCTATTATTTTTAAAAATAGATTTATAAATCCATCAACTAAAAGTTTTCAAGCTATAAGAATTCACATTAATAATGAGATAGAAGAAATATCTAAATCTCTTAATAAAATAATAAAAATTTTAGATACAGGAGGTAGATTATCAATAATAAGTTTCCATTCTATAGAGCATAGATTAATAAAAAATTTTATTAATAAATTTTCAAAAAAAAATAATAATAAATATTTAATTATAAAAAATAAAAATAAAGTAAAAATAAAAAAAAATAATAAAATAAAATTAAAAAAAATATCAAAAATTAAACCTTCTAAAAAAGAAATTTTAAAAAATTCAAGATGTAGAAGTTCAATTTTAAGAGTTGTTGAAAAAATATAATATTATTAATTTATTTTAAAAATTTAATTATTAAAAATATTTAATATTATTTTTAATTAAAATTTAAAATTATTTTTTTTTAAATATTTATTATATTAATAATATATTTATAATTTATTATTTTATTTATTATTTTTTAATTAAATTAAAATTTGTTTTAATTTTAATATAAAAAATATTTTTTTCTATATTATATTTTAATATAGATAACAATATAGATTGTTTTTTTAAAATTATAGTTCTGCATTTGTAGTTAAAAATTTCTATTATAATAATTCCTTTATAGATATTTAAAACTTTAAATAATTTATGAATATAAACAGGTAAATTATTTTTAAAAATAAAATTAATTTTAAATATGATTAAAGACTGTTTTATAAATTTATTTAAATAAATTATTTTTTTATTTTTATAATTAAATAAAAATTTATTAATTAAAATAGGTTTTTTTTTCATATTTTTAAAGTAATTTTTATAAATTATAATAAATTATTATAATTAAAATATTATTTTAATTATAATAATTTATTATAATTTATAATATTTAAATAAATTATTTTATATTTAATAAAAATTATTTTAAGAGAATTTTAATTCTATGTTTAAAAAAATAATTAATAAAATTTTTGGTAGTTATAATGATAGATTTATTAAAAATGTTAAAAAAATAGTTTTATCAATTAATAATTTAGAAAATAAAATAAAAATTTTAAGTAATTCAAATCTTTCATATAAAACAAAAGAATTTAAAAATAGAATTAAAAATGGTGAAAGTTTAGATGAAATATTACCTGAAGCTTTTGCAGTTGTAAGAGAAGCTAGTAAAAGATTACTTAACATGCGTCATTTTGATGTGCAATTAATAGGAGGTATAGTTCTTAACAAAAATTGTATAGCAGAAATGTATACTGGAGAAGGTAAAACTTTAACAGCTACTTTACCAGCTTATCTTAATGCTTTAAAAGGAAAAGGAGTTCATATAGTAACAGTAAATGATTATTTGGCACGTCGTGATTCAGAAAAAAATAAAAAATTATTTGAATTTTTAAATTTAACTGTAAAAAATAATTTAAATGGAATGACATTAAATGAAAAACGTTTAGCTTATTCTGCTGATATTACATATGGTACAAATAATGAATATGGTTTTGATTATCTTAAAGATAATATGGTATTCAAAAAAGAAGATAGAGTTCAAAGAAAATTAAATTTTGCATTATTAGATGAAATTGATTCTATTTTAATAGATGAATCAAGAATACCACTTGTAATATCAGGTAATGAAGAAGATAGATCTGATATATATATAATAATTGATAAAATTATTAACAATATTATTAAAGAGAGTAAAAAAGAATTAAATAATAATAAAAATTATTATAATGTAGACGAAAAATTAAAACAAGTAATTTTAAATGAAAAAGGATTAATTTTAATTGAAAATATTTTAGTTAAAAAAAAAATAATTAAAAAAAAAGAATTTTTATATTCTAATTCAAATATTTATTTAATAAATCATATTATATCATCTTTAAGAGCTCATATTTTATTTAATAAAAATATAGATTACATAATTAAAAAAGGTAAAATTGTAATAATTAATGAAAATACTGGAAGAATTATGAATGATCAAAGATGGTCTAATGGTTTACATCAAGCAATAGAAGCAAAAGAAAAAGTTAATATACAAAAAGAAAATAAAAATTTATCTTCAATTACTTTTCAAAATTATTTTCGTTTATATAAAAAATTATCTGGAATGACAGGAACAGCTAAAACAGAATCATTTGAATTTAAAAATATTTATAAATTAAATACTATTGTTATTCCAACAAATAAACCAATAATACGTAAAGATTTTCTAGATTTATTTTTTTTAACAGAAAAGGAAAAAATTAAAGCAATTATTAATGATATAAAATCTTGCAAAAAAAGAAAACAACCAGTATTAGTAGGAACAATTTCTATTGAAAAATCAGAATTAATTTCAAATGAACTTAAAAAAATTGGTATAAAACATAAAATATTAAATGCAAAATTTCATTCTAAAGAAGCAGAAATAATATCTAAAGCTGGAATGCCTGGATCAGTAACAATAGCTACTAATATGGCTGGAAGAGGTACTGATATTTTACTAGGAGGTATAAATGAAACAAATTTAATATTAAATAAAAATAATAAAATAAAAAATATTTTTTTAAAAAAAAAATGGAAGTTTAGAAATAATTTAGTTTTAAAATCTGGTGGTTTGCATGTAATAGGAACTGAACATCATGAATCTCGTAGAATAGATAATCAGTTAAGAGGAAGATCTGGTAGACAAGGTGATTATGGATCATCTCGTTTTTATTTATCAATGGAAGATTCATTAATAAGAATTTTTGCTTCTAAAAATATTTATAAAATTATTAAAAAATTAAATATAAAATTAGGAAAATTAATAGAACATCCTTTTATTAATAAATTTATTAAAAATTCTCAAAGTAAAATAGAAAATAGAAATTTTAATATAAGAAAAAATCTTTTAGATTATGATGATATAATTAATTATCAAAGATTATTAATATATAATGAAAGAAAAAAATTTCTTGAATCTAAAGATATAAGTAATGTTATTAAACATATTAGATTGGATGTAGTTAGCAAATTAATTAATAAATACATTATTAATTGTAAATTTAATAGTTTTTTAAATAAAAATAAATTTTTAAATTGTTTAAAAAATGATTTTAATATTAAACTAAATTTAAATGAACTAAAAATTTACAATATTAAAAATGTTGAAAAAGAAAATTTAAAAAAAAAAATAATTTATAAATTAATTCATAATTATAATAAATTAAATAAACTAATTGGTAATAAAAAAATAAAAATTTTTGAAAAAAATGTATTGTTAAATTCAATTGATGAATTTTGGAAAGAGTATCTATACTCTGTTGATTATTTAAAACAAGGTATAAATCTTCGTATATATGCTCAAAAAAATCCAAAACAAGAATATAAAAAAGAATCTTTTATAATGTTTAAGTATATGATAGAATCATTAAAATATGAAGTAATCAGTATAATAAGTAATTTTCATATTTAATATAAATATTAATTTAAAAAATTAATATTTATATATTAAAATAATAATTAAATTTAAAATTTAAAATAAATAATATAAATATAATTAAATTTATATTTATTTATAAATAAAAATATATATATTATATAATATAATTAAATATTATTAATTAATATTTAATTATTTAATTTTTAAATAAATATTTAAATTTATTATTTTTTAATAATCTATTTATTTTATAAATAAAAAAAAACTTTAATTTTAAAAATTGTATATTTAAAATATTAAATATCATTTAATATTTATATTAAAATAATAATTTAATTATAATAAAATTATAAATTTTAAAAATTTAATATTTAATTTAAATATTAAATTTTTTAAAATAAATTTTATTTCTTACAAGATATTAAATTTTATTTAATATATTTATTATTATTTATAAAAAATTTAATTTAGTTAAATTATAGATATATTATTAATTTATAATAACTATAAATTTAAGTTTATAATTAAAATTAATATATTTAAAATATTTAAAATATTAATTTAATTAATTTAAAAATTGATTTATCAAAATAATATAAATTATTTTAATTTAAATAATTTAAAAAATTAAATATATATTGTGATAATAAAATAAAATGAATCCATTAATAATAAAAATAGGTGGTGTACTTCTAGATAGCAAAAAATCTTTAGATAATTTATTTAATGCAATAAGCAAAAATATTTATAATAATAAAAGACCTTTGATTTTAATACATGGTGGTGGATTTTTAATAGATAATTTAATGAAAAAACTTTATATTCCAATTAAAAAAATAAATGGTTTAAGAATAACACCAAAAGATCAAATTACAATCGTTACAGCTGCTGTTGAAACTGTAAATAAAATTTTATTATCTTGGGCAAAAAAATTTAAAATTTATAAATCTTTGGGTTTATGTATTGGAGATGGTGATATATCAAATGTTTATTATAAAAATAATAAAATTGGTAATGTAGGCAATATCTTTACAAAAAAATCAAATTTATTAAAAATGTTAATTGAAAATAATTATTTACCAATAATAAATTCTATTGGAATTGATAATTATGGAAATATAATGAATGTTAATTCTGATGAAGTAGCAACTTCAATAGCTGAATATTTAAATGCTGATTTAATTTTTATTTCAGATGTTAGTTATATATTTGATGGAAAAGGAAAAAGAATTAATAAAATTACATGCAAAGAAGCAGAAAAATTAATATTTAAAGGAATTATTGATAATGGTATGATTGTTAAAGTTAAATCTGCAATTAAAGCATCAAAAATTCTTAAAAAAAATATCGAAATTTGTAGTTTTTATAGATATGATAAATTATTGAATATTTTTAAAGGAAAATCATATGGTACTAAAATTTTGTTTGAATAAAATATTTATAATTAATATATGTTTTATTTAATTATAATTAATAATTTAATTTAAATTATTTAAATAGGTGAGTTTATATGTCATTATGGGGTGGTCGTTTTAATGAAAGTTCAGATAAAAAATTTAAAATTTTTAATAATTCATTAAAATTTGATTTTAAATTAATTAAACATGATATTATATGTTCTATTGCTTGGTCTAAATCTCTTTTAGATGTAAATGTTATAAATAAAAAAGAATATTTAAATTTAAAAAATTCACTAAACAAAATTTTAGAAGAATTTAAAGAAAATCCTGAAAAAATAATTTCAAGCAATGAAGAAGATATTCATAGTTGGATAGAAAAAAGATTAATTGAAAAAATAGGAAATATAGGTAAAAAATTACATACAGGAAGAAGTAGAAATGATCAAGTAACTACTGATCTTAAACTTTGGTGTAAAGAAAAAACATATTTAATTATTAAAACTATTAATAAAGTAAGAAAAATATTAATTAAAAAAGCTGAAAATAATATAAAATCTTATATGCCATCATATACACATTTGCAGATAGCACAACCTACTACTTTTGCTCATTGGTTTTTAGCTTATAATGAAATGTTATATAGAGATGAAATTCGTCTAAAAGACTATATTAAAAGAATAAATTTTAGTCCTTTAGGTAGTGCTGCCCTTACAGGAACTTCATATAAAATAGATAGAGATAAATTAGCTAAAAATATGGGATTTTATGAAGCAACAAGAAATAGTATGGATAGTGTTTCTGATAGAGATTATATTTTAGAATTACTTTTTAATTCTTCTATTGGAATGATACACTTATCTAGATTTTCTGAAGATTTAATATTTTTTAATTCAGTAGAGGCTAATTTTATTGAATTGTCAGATTTAGTAACATCAGGATCATCTCTTATGCCACAAAAAAAGAATCCAGATGCATTAGAACTTATAAGAGGAAAATGTGGAAAAGTTAGTGGATATTTAATAGGAATGATGATGACATTAAAAGGATTGCCTATGTCTTACAATAAAGATATGCAAGAAGATAAAGAATATATTTTTAATTCTTTAGATACTTGGATTGAATGTTTAAATATGTCTAATTTAATATTAGATGGATTAAAAATAAAAATAAAGAATTGTAAAGAATCTGCTAAAAAAGGATATTCTAATGCTACAGAATTGGCAGATTATCTAGTTTCTAAAGGAATATCATTTAGAAAATCACATAATATTGTTGGTAAAATAGTATTAGAAGCAATAAATAAAAAAATACCATTAGAAAATTTAAATTTAAATACATTTAAAAAATATAGTTCAGTTATAGAAAACGATGTTTATAAAATACTTACTATTGAATCTTGTTTATCAAAAAGAGATGTTAAAGGAGGTTCTTCAATAAATCAAATTGTTAAATCAATAAAAGAAGCTAAAAAATATTTATAATATTAATATTTTAAATTAAATTTATATTATTCAAATTAATTTTAAATAATATATATTTAATTTTTTAACTGTATCATTCCTGAATTTTTAATTTAAATTATTTTAATTTAATTAATTAAATAATTAATTTAAATATAAATATAAAAATTTATATTTAATATCAGGAATGAAATAAATATTTCATTTATTTAAAATAAATAAAATATTAAATATTACTTATATAAGTTTAAATTCTTTTCATCATATTGAAAAATTCATAATTATTACTTGTCATTGATAATTTACTAATTAAAAATTCTATTGCTTCTATTTCCATCATAGGATGTATAATTTTTCTTAATATCCACATTTTTTGAAGTTCTTCTTTTGTTGTTAATAATTCTTCTTTTCTAGTACCTGATCTATTATAATCAATAGCAGGAAAAACTCTTTTTTCAGCAATTTTACGTGAAAGATGTAATTCCATATTTCCAGTTCCTTTAAATTCTTCATAAATAATTTCATCCATTTTTGATCCAGTATCTATAAGAGCTGTTGCTATTATAGTTAAACTACCTCCTTCTTCCATATTACGTGCTGCTCCAAAAAATCTTTTTGGTCTATGAAGAGCGTTTGAATCAATTCCACCTGTTAATACTTTTCCAGAAGTTGGTACTATATTATTATAAGCTCTTGCCAATCTAGTTATTGAATCTAATAAAATAATAACATTATTATTATGTTCTACTAATCTTTTTGCTTTTTCTATAACCATTTCAGAAACTTGAACATGTCTTGATGATGGTTCATCAAAAGTTGATGCTATTACTTCACCTTTAACTAATCTTTTCATTTCTGTAACTTCTTCAGGTCTTTCATCTATTAATAAAACAATAAGAATACTTTCAGGATGATTATAAGAAATACTTTGTGCTATTTTTTGTAAAAGAATTGTTTTACCTGCCTTTGGAGGTGCTACTATCAAACCACGTTGACCAAGACCAATTGGAGAAGCTAAATCCAAAACTCTTGCAGTTAAATCTTCTTTAGATCCATTTCCACATTCCATTTTTAATCTATTATTAGCATGAAGAGGTGTTAAATTTTCAAATAAAATTTTATTACTTGAATTTTCAGGTTTATCAAAATTAACCTTATTTATCTTTAATAAAGCAAAATAACGTTCTCCATTTTTAGGTGGTCTTATTTTACCATAAATTGTATCACCAGTTCTTAAATTAAAACGTCTTATTTGACTAGGGGAAACATAAATATCATCAGGTCCGGCAAGATATGAACTATCACTAGATCTTAAAAATCCAAAACCATCTTGTAAAATTTCTAATACACCATCACCAAATATATCTTCTCCACTTTTAGAATATTTTTTTAAAATTGAAAATATTATATCTTGTTTACTCATTTTTGATAAATTTTCTAAACCCATATTTTCGCCTATTAAAACTCTTTCTAAAACAGGCGTATTCTTTAGTTCTGTTAGATTCATAATATTTAATTCTTAAAATCTTTATTTATTTTTAACTAATATTTATATTTTTATTTTAAATATCAATTTTAATTAAAAATTAAAATTGATATTTAACATTGGAATTAAAATTTAATAAAAAATAAATAAATAAAATTTATTAAAAATTATTTTTAATATATAAATATATATAAATAAATATTTAAATATTAATTTATAAATTTAATATTTTTATTTAATTAATAAATTTAAAAAATAAATATATATTTATTTTTTAAATATTTTTTTTTTATATTAAATATTTTCAATAATAAAATTTTTTAATTTTAATTGAGTCATTAAACCAACTTTAGTTGCTTTTAATTTTCCATTATTAAATACTAATATAGTAGGTATACTACGTATATCATATTTTTTTGGTATAGATAAATTTTCTTCAATATTAAATTTTGCAAAAATTATTTTATTTTTAAGTTCATATGCAACTTTTTTAAATAAAGGTTCCATTATTTTACATGGTCCACAATATTCAGACCAAAAATCTACAACAATACTATTTTTTAAATTTACTACTTGTTCTTCAAAATCTTTATCTGTTAAATTTATTATTTTATTATTCATTTTAATCCATTATATATAAATTATAGTATATATTAACTTTATTTTAAATATTTATTTAATTTTAAATTAAAGTTATTAACTTTAATTATATTAAATATAATTTTTATTATTTAATAATTAATTATCAATATAATTTAAATATTAAATTTAAATTTAATATTTAAATTATATTGATAATTAATTATTCCAATTTGTATGAAAAATTCCATTTTTATCAATTCTTTTATATTTATGAGAGCCAAAAAAATCACGTTGAGCCTGAATTAAATTTGATGATAAAAATTCAGATCTATAACTATCATAATAAGATATTGAAGACGATAAAGCAGGAACTGTATAACCATTATTAATTGCATAAGATACAATATATCTTAATGAAAAATTATACTTATTAGCAATATTAATAAAATATGATGATAATAATATATTATATATATTATGATTATAATTATAAACATTCATAATTCTTTCTAATAATCTTGATCTTATTATACAACCATTTCTAAAAATTTTTGCTATTTTATAATAATTTAAATTCCATTTATGTTTATATGAACTTTTTTTTAAATTAGAAAATCCTTGTGCATAAGAAATAATTTTTGATAAATATAAAGATTTACGAACTTTTTCTATAAATTTATTATTATTATAATTATATTTTTTATTAATAGGTCCATTAAGAATTTTTGAAGCAATAATACGTTGATTTTTCATAGATGAAATATAACGAAAAAATAATGATTCATAAGCTACATTAAAAGGTTCTTCTATTTCAATAGAACTATTAATTGCCCATTTTCCTGTTTTTTTATTAAGAGCTTCATCAAGAATAAAATCTAATAAAAATTTTCCTTTGTAATTTTTTTTTATAATAATTTTTTTAGTAATATTTATTAAATAACTTTTAAGCTCTCCATGATCCCAATTATTAAATATTTTATATAATTCTTCATTATTTAAACCAAGAGCATTTTTCATAATAAAATATGATTCAGAAATTAATTGCATATATGAATATTCAATTCCATTATGTATCATTTTTACATAATGTCCTGAACCTCCTTTGCCTATATATGTAACACAAGGATATCCTTTTACATTTGCAGAAATTTTTTTAAATATTGGTTCTACAATTTTGTATGATGATTTATCACCACCAGCCATTATAGATAAACCTTTAAGAGCACCTTCTTCTCCTCCAGATATTCCAACACCTATAAATTTAAAACCATTTTTATATAATTCTTTATTTCTTCTTAAAGTATCTGTATATAAAGAATTTCCACAATCTATTATTATATCATCTTTTTTTATAAATTTTTTTAACAAATTTATAGTTAAATCTACAGGTTTTCCAGGTTTTATAATTAAAAATATAATACGAGGTAATTTAATTGAATTAACAAAATCATGTATATTATAAAATGGATAAATTTTTTTAAAAGGATTTTTATATATTAAAATTTTAGTTTTTTCTTTTGATCTATTAAAAATAGAAACTCTATATCCTTTATTTTCAATATTAAGAGCTAAATTTTTTCCCATTGTTGACAGTCCTATAATTCCTATATTGTTTTTAATCATTTTTTAACTCCTATGAAATAATATTTATATTATTTTATTTATGTAAATATAATTTATAAAAAAAGTATAAAATATAAATAATTTTATATTTTAAATATTAATATTATTAAAATATTTTATTTTTAATAAAATTTTAAAAAATATTTTAAATATATATTTATTTTTAATAAAATTTAAGGACAATTATTATTATGATAATTATGAATTTTTTATTAAAATCTATAATAGATTTCTATATTATATTAATTATTATGAGAATTTGGATTCAATGGACAAAATGTGATTTTTATAATTCATTTTATCAATTAATTGATAAAATTACATATCCATTAATTAAAATAATTAAATATTTAATTCCTAATTATGTTAATACATGTTTTTTTATAATATCTATTTTTCTTTCAATAATTAAATTTCCTATTATAATTTTAATTGAAACTAATATTGTAAAAATTAAAATTATTTATATATTTATAGGAATAATTACTTTATTAAAAATATTTGGTAATTTATTATTTTGGATTTTAATATTACGTTTATTATTAAATAAAATTAAAACAGATAATAATATTATGAATGAAATTATTTATATGTTAAGTGAATCATTAATATTTTTAATTAAAAAAATATTTCCATCTTCATATAAGACAGATTTTTTATTTTATGTATTAATATTTTTTCTTTTTTTACTTAATTATTTAGGAATTTATTTACTTCCAGGAATTTGGTATAGAATTTAATTTATATAAAATTTATTTTAATATATAATATATGTTATATATAATTTAATTAATTTTAATAAATTAAATTATTTTTCAACAATAAAATTCAAATAAATATTAAATATATTTAAAATTAATAAATATTAAATTATAAGTATAAATAAATTACCTCCAATAAATTTATATACATATACAATATGTATTAAAAATGTAATTATTTTTATTTTAATTATTATTTAATTAAAAATAATATACCAAATAAAAAATATATAAAAAGTTTATTGTAATATTTATACAATTATATTAAATATATTTAATATAGAAATATTAATACAATATTTATTGGAGGTTAAACTCCAAATATATTTATATTTTATTAAATTAAAATACTTATTAAAAAATAAAAAAATATTTTTAATATATTAAAAAAAATAGAAATAAAAATATAAGTTAATAATGAAAGTACATAAAAAAAAATTATTTTATAAATATAAAACATATATAAATAGAATATCAATTAATATTTAAATTTTATATGAAAATAAAATTTTTAATTTATTAAGGATTGATAATAATTATTAAAAAGATTTTATATTAAAATTAATTTATTAAAAATATATATATAATATAAATTATGATTTAATATATTGATTACCAAATAATTTTATTAAAAATTTAATTAAAGATTTAAATAAAATTATTTATATAAAATAATATAATATATATTGTTATAAATTAAATTTATAAACAAATACACATTTTATTAAATTAATGAAATTTTAATAAATTATAAAATTATTTTATAAATTTATAAAATATGTAACAATATTTTAAAAAAATAATTTCATAATAAATATAAAATTTAAATTTATTATAAAAAAGGATATAAATAAAAAAATAATATAAATTATTTGAAATTTAAATAATTATATTGTAATAAAATTTGGTTATAATGTTAAATTAAATTAAAAAATAGAACATAAATAAAAAAAATAAAATATATTAATAATAATTAATATATTAATAAAAATTATATATATAAAATATATAATTTAAATTATTATAATTTAATTATATAATGATTTATTAATATATTTAATTAATAATTTTATTATTTTATAAAAATAAAACAAATAAATATAATAAAATATATAAATAAATAAATAAAAAATATACAAATTATAATAATTTATATTTAATATTAAAATGTCCTTTTAAATTAAATAATAATTTTCTTATTGAATTATTTATTTAGAAAAACTAAATTTTATTTAAATTTTTAAAAAAAAATTATTTATATATATAAATAATTTTTATTATTATTTTTATATATAAATTATATTAATTAAATTTAAATAAATTAATAATTAAAATGATTAAAAAAATTTTTTGTAAATTTCTTAAAATTTCATCTGAAAAACAGAATTATCAATTATATCCAGGTATTTTAGGTAAAAAAATTTTTAATAATATATCAAAAAAAGCATGGAAGATATGGCAAAAAAAACAAACAATTTTAATAAACGAAAATCAATTAAGTACTAAAAATATATCTCATCTAAAATATTTAGAAAAAAAAATGATTAATTTTTTATTTAAAAATAAATAAAAATATTCATGTTAATAATTTTATTAATTTAATAATTAAAAATTATTTAATTATAAATAAAAAAAATATATTTAAAAAATTTTTATAATATATTTAATAAATTAAAATAAATAATTTTTATAATAAAATAAATATATTTATATATATTATTATATATATAATAATTAATTTTATATTATATATAATAATAAAATAATTATTTAAATTAATAAAAATTTTATTAAAAATAATTAATTTTAAATAATAAAAATTATTTTTTTGATTTTGATTTTATAGAGTAATGTAATACTTTATTTGTTGAATATAAAGAAAAATTTTTTTTTGCACTATTTATTGCAGTATAAATTAACTCTCTTGTTAAAATTTGTGAAATATTATTAGGTAATATTAATGCAGTTTTATTAAAACTGAAACTTGTTGATATTTTTGTTAAAATAGCAAATGCAGTTTTATATTTTGGTAAAAAAAATATTTTTTCTTTATTTATTTTTTTATTGTTTTTTATTAAATAAATATTAATATCTTTTTTTTTATCAAACATTATAATTCCAATATCATTTTTATATATTTCTAAATAATGTGAATTTCCAGTAAAAATAATTGGTTTTCCTTGATATTCTTTTTTTGAATTTTTTATTTTAACTAATCCTTTTTTAATAATTAATATTTCTATTAAATTATTAATAAAATTAGATCCAAAAGGACCATTTTTTACAGCACATAATAATCTAAAATTATTAAATAATTTAAAAATACATTTTATTGATTTCGTTTTTTTAATTCTATTTAAATAAAATTTATAATTTTCAATAAAATCAAATATCATATTATTATAATCTTCTTTGCATTTGATACAATTATAAGAAATATATTTTATTTTTTTAGATTTTAACAATTTTAAAAAATATTTATATTTTCCATAATTTACTGCATATGATAAATTATTAATATAAGAATATTTTTTAAATATGTAATTTTTACGAAGCAAATAAAATTTTTTTGAAAATAATTTAAATTTTTTTTTTCTATTTTTATTTATATTAAAATTTGATAATTTTAATATAGAATAATTAAAAATTAATTTATCTAAATTATTAGCTATTTTACATATATCATAAAAAATAGATCCTGGTTCAACAGATGATATATGATTACTATCACCAATTAAGATTATTCTTGTTTTTTTAGATATAATAGAAATTAAATTATACATTGTTGATAAATTTATCATTGATGCTTCATCTATAATGATTATATCTACATGTAAAAATTTATTAAAATTATATGTATAATAATTTTTATAATTATTTATATCAATTAATTTATTAATATTTATAGCTTTTTTAGGTATCTGATTTTTTTTATAATTACTTAAATTTATTGTTTTTTTATAAAATTTAATTTTTTTATTTAAATTATTTAAAGATTTAAAATTATTAGACGATATTATTATTCTAATTGGTTTTTTATTTAATTTAATCAAACAAAATAATATTTTAAATAAAGTATATGTTTTTCCAGTTCTAGGTTTTCCTGATATAATAGATGAATGATTAGTTATTGAAATCAAAGCAGCAATTTTTTGCCAATTAATAACATTACTTTTATTATTAAAATAAATATTTAATATTTTTGATATTTTATTATATTCTATAACTTTTTTAATTATATTTTTTTTAAAAAAATTTAATACAAAAATTTCTTTTTTCCACATTCTATTTAAATATAATTTATTTTTATATAAAACTATAGGAGTATTAATAGATCCATTACTTACAGCTTTATATAGTAATAATTTTTTTTTGAGTTTTTTTATAGATGAAAAAAAAAATTTTTTAATAAATTTTATTGAAGAATTGCTCATGGCACCATTAAATATTTTATTAGAAAAAAAAATATTTAATGGTATATAAGTATGACCATTTCTTGTATAGTAACTAAGACATGCACTTATAAAAATTAAATCTTGTTGAGATTTTTTTGATATAGTTCTAGCAAAAATAATATCTAAAGATTTTAATAATTTTAATTTTAAAGCTTCTTTAATTATATTTTCCATTATTTTAATATAAAAATAATTAATTTACAAAAAAAATTAAATTAATAAATTATCTATATAATTTATTAATTTAAAATTAGGTTTACAATAAAAAATACTATTATTATTTTTAATATTATCTATACCTCTTAAAAACATATAATATACACCACCAAAATCTTTTTTATAATTATATTGTTTCAATTTTTGTTTTAAAAAACGATGAATTGCTAATGTATAAATTTGATATTGTAAATCATATCTATTTTTAATAATAGATTTTTCTATGTTATATATATTGTAAAAATTTTTATTTTCTCCAAGCCAATTAGATTTATAATCTAAAATATAATATTTTTTATTAAATCTAAAAACCAAATCTATAACTCCTTTAAGAATTCCTTTAACTTTTGGAAATTTTGTATTTATACATTTTAAAGTTATAGGATCATATTTTTTACAAATATTTTCTAATTCATCTGAAAAAAAAAAATCATTAATTGTAATATAAAAAGATAATTCATTACATCTATCTTCTAATTTTATATTTTTTAATAAAAGATGTTTATTGTCTAAAGGACAATAAATAATATTTTTAATCCATTTAAATATTACATTTTTCCAAATAATATCAATATTTTTTTTATTCATAATTTTATTTAAAAATCTAAAACTTATTGGTTTTTTAAAATCTATTTTTTTAAGTAAAAAATGTAAAAAATTACCTGTTATTTTTCCTCTAGGGAAATTGTATTGATTTAAGTTTTTAATTTTATTTTTTTTTTTAATATTGCTAAATATTTCTATTTTAGGTAAAATTTCTTTTTTTATATATTTTAAATTTTTATTTAATGAAGTATAACTAATAATATTATAAATATTATTATTGATATTATAAATTTTCTTTTTTTTATTTTTATTTAATATATTTAAATTATATATATTTTTTTTATTATTAAAATAATTTTTTTTATTTATTGTAATATCACCTTTTGATTTTTTAACTAAAAATTTTATTTTTTTTTTTAAAAAATTAAAATCACCACAAATACCATTTTGAATTAAATAACCAATAGCACTTTTATGAACACTATTATTATTTGTTTTTTTAAGTTTACCTTTATGTAATGATGATATTCCTATACTACAATGATATATTGATCTTGTCAAAGAAACATAAAGAATTCTTAAATCCTCTGAAAGTCTATCAATATCTGTTTTATTAATTAAAGTATTTGATTTTAAAACATTTAAATAAGAAATATTTTTTTTAATCCTATAATCTGCAACAAATGGTAAAAAAACTATTGGAAATTCTAGACCTTTTGATTTATGTATTGTAATTATTTTAATAATATTTGCATTATTTTCTAATAATAATTGTTTACTTTTTAAATATTTATTAGGTAAATATGTTTTTTCTTCTAATAATCTAATTATTGATAATTTATTTTCTAAATTTATAGATTCTTTTTGTAATAATTCACTTAAATTAATTAAATTTGTTAATTTTTTATAACCTTCTTTAATAAATAAAAGATTTTCTTTTATTTTATAATCTTTTATTATTTCATTTATCATAGGAAATATTCCATATCTTTTCCATATTATTTTATATTTAATAAATTTATTTAAATGATAATATAATAAATCTTTATTTTTATTTAAATATTTAATTTTATTAAAATCAAAACCAATAATATCTGTTATTAAAGCTCTTTTAATATATGAATAATTATGATTCAATACAGCTTTTAATATATATATTAAATCAATAGATTCTTTTGAATTAAATATATTTTCACTTTTAGATATAAATACAGATGGAATATTAAATTTTGTCAATTCATTACTAATTATATTAGCTTCATTACTATTTCTTACTATTATTGTAATATCTGAAGATTCAATATATTTTTTACCAAAATTTCCTTCAATCCATGTTTTTTTATTATTTGAAGAATTTAACCATGAACAAATAGTATTTGCACATCTATTAGACATGTATTTTTTATATTCATATGAATTTACTATAATATTTGGTTGCATCCAAATATCCATTGAAGGATAAGTTTTATTATTTACTATAAATTTTAGTTTTTTATTTTTTTTAGAATACTTTAATGGAGTAAATGAAATTTCTTTAAAAGTAAAAGGATTTGGTATTAAAGTAAATAAATTATTAACAGAATTAATCATTCCTTTTGAAGAACGCCAATTAATATCAAGAGTATAATGATTATCTATTTCATTTTTAGCTTTAATATATGTTAAAATATCAGCACCTCTAAAACTATAAATAGATTGCTTAGGATCTCCTATAATTAAAAAAAAACAATTTTTATATCCTATATATATTTTTTTAAAAATGTTGTATTGTTTTAAATCTGTATCTTGAAATTCATCTATTATTGCTACTGGATATAATTTACGTATTTTATTAGATAATATTGATCCATATTTTCCTGTAATAATTTTTTCTAAAATATTGATTAAATCATTAAAACTAATTTGTGACTTTTTATTTTTTTCTTCTAAAATATATTTTTTAATTTTTTTAACAGCAAAAAAAAAAATTTTTTCTTTTATTGATAAATTATTTAAATAATAATTTTCAATTATATCAAATATAATATAATTTTTATTATCATTTATCATATTATTTTTTAATAAATTTGATATTTTAAATTTTGACAATTCATTAGGAACTATATCATCAATTGTAGGCTCATTAGACCATTTATCAATTTTATTTAACCATTTAATTATTTTTTTTTTATTATAAACTTTTTTATTTATATTAGATTTATATATAAATTTTCTAAATGAAGAAAATTGTATCCATTTTTTTTTTAATAAACTAATATTTGATATTATATTTTTATATATGCTTATAATTGAATAATGTTTTTTATTTAAATTATAAATTTCATTTAAATTTATATTTAAATATGGTTTAATTTCAATTAAAAAATTTTTTTGATTTTTCCAATATTTTTTTATTAAAATAGCTATTTTATAAGGCAAAACAGAAAAATCATTTTTCCAAAATTTATAAATTGATTTACAATATAAAATTGATTCATCTTCTATTAAATTTTTATTAAAAATAATACCAGATTTAATAATATTTTTGTTCAAAATTTTTTTACAAAAACCATGGATAGTATAAATGCATAATTCATTTATTTTATTTTTAGCTATTTTTAATATTAATAAAGCCATTTTAATATTTTTTATTTTTTTAAATATTTTAAAAATTAAATAATTATCACTTTTATTTAGTATACATGCATTATATAATAAATTTATATTTTCAATTATACGATTTATAATTTCATTTTTTGCTAATTCAGTAAATGTTACAATTAATATCTCATCTACTCTTAGTGGTATGTTATTATTTTTACTTATAATTCCTAAAATTAGACGCAAATATAATATAGATATAGTATAAGTTTTTCCTGTTCCTGCTGATGCTTCTATTAAAATATTTCCATATAATGGAAATTCAATTGAATTAAAAATATTTTTAATCATAAATTTTATGTTATCTAATTTTTATATTTTTTAAAAAATTATATTTTATTAAATTTTAACATTGGTAATAAATATTTTTCAGATAAAAAAATAATTTCATCAATATTATTTTTATTTAAATTTTTAATAACTTTATTTATATAAACATCATTATACTCAGAATAAAATTCTTTATTTTTACAAAAATATTTTATTATTATTTCTTTAACTTTGTTTTTAATATTAATATCTTTATTTAAAGTTTTGTTTATATTATTATAACAATATTTTATCCATATATTGCTTGAATGATATAATAATAATAAAGGTTCATAAATTCCTTTAAAATAACCTAAAATATAATAAATTAATAAATTTTTAGCTTTTATTTTTTTAATAGGAATAAAATTCCACTCACCATTTATAAAAAACATTATACTACTTCCTTTACCACCAGATGCACAGTAAATTAAATGTTCTATCCATAATAATAAACCGTCTTTTATTGATTTTTTTTTTGGACTCCATTTAATTATACCATTATTATTAAAATGATAAATCCATCCAATAATAGTTATATTTTTAAAATTTAAACATATTTCTAAATATTTTTTTTTTGATATGTTAAATATTTTAATTTTTTTATATAAATTAATTAATTTATTATATTGTTCTAAAAAAAATATTTCTCCAAAAATACCATAAGGTAATAATCCAGAATATTTGATTTCATTGAATATTTTAATTATATTTTTTTTTTTAATAATTAAATTTAATATTTTTTCTTTAATTTTAAAATTTGTTAAAATATTATTAAAATTTTCATTTTCATAAGAAAATTTTATAAATGGTTTATCAAAATAAATTCCTATATTTTTAATAAACCATGTTTTAATAGGATTTTTATAAAATGCAATAATATCTTCTATTTTAATTATTTTATTTTTAAATTTTAATAATAATTTCGAATTAAAAGATAAATCATTTTTTAAATTTGACAAATTTTTTTTTAAATAAAATGTTTTTTTATTTAAAAAAAATATATTTTTATTTAAAAAAAATTTTTTATCATGATATTCAAAAATATGTTTTATAACATTATTAATAATTTTTTTTTCATCTAAATATTGATCTCCTTCAATATAAAAATTATTTGATATGTAATCAATTAGTTCATTTATAAACATAGAAGGAGTATTAATATTATTATTTTTAATATTATTTCCAATAAAACTTACATAAAAAATTTCTTTAGAAGACATAATAGATTCTAGAAATAAATATTTATAATTTTCTATTTTTTTATCACCAATTCTTGGGTGTTTATAAATTAAATTAAAATTATTTTTATAATCATTATATTTAACAATATTATCATTTATTCCTAATATACATACTATTCTAAAATTTATAGAAGACATAGATTTTAAATTACAAAAATTTATTTTACCAAATAAAAAATTATTTATTATTTTTTCTTTTTTTAATTTATTAAATAATTCTTCTTTAATTAATTTTATAGAAATTTTTTCTTTAAATTTAGATTTTAAACAGTATTTTAATACTTTTTTCCATTTACTTTTAATAGTCATTAAAACATTTTCTTCTTTATAAGAAGTTGAACAAAAAAAAGATGATATAATTTTTTCAGAAATCGAAAACCAATATTTTATTTTTTTAGGTTTTAAAAGTATTTTTTTAAAATATTTAAGATTACTTATTAAATTATAAAAATTTCCTAATAAAATTGATGATAATCCATATGTTTTATCATATGGAAGAATTTTATTCCAATAACCATACTTGCTTTTCATTGAATAACCTAAAAACATTCTATTTAATCCAAAATTCCATGTATTAAAATTATTAACATTTGAAATTAATTGATTATTTTTTTCTTCATCTAAGTCTAATTTAATACCAGATTCAAATATCCATTTTTTTAATATATCAATTTCTTTATTATTAATATTAAATTTATATGATATAGATTTTACTTCTAAAAATTTCAAAATTTCTTTTGAAGATAATTTCATAAATGGTAAATCTAATAATTTAATAAAAGCTTTTGAAATTATATTAATTTTTTTTGATATAATATCTGAAATATAAAATGGTAAATTATTTTTTAAATTATAATTTCCAAATATAGATTTAATTGATGGTATATAATTATTTATATCTGTAGCCATTACTATTATATCTTGTGGTTTTAATGTTAAATCTTTAGACATAATTAATAATAATTTATCATATAAAATTTCTATTTCTTTGTAATAACTACTACATGCATTAATATTTATAGAATAATCTTTTATTTTTATAATTCTTTTTAAAATTTTTTTATTATAAATTTTTTTTTTATTATGAAATGAATAATTTTTTAAAAATAAAATATCTTTTTTAATTAAATTTAAAATGTTATTTTTTACAGGTTTAATAAATGCATTTATTTCTATAATTCTATTTAAATTTGATATTAAAAAAATATATTCTTTACATTTATTTCCATAAGAAGAAAGAAGATAATTTCCTAAATTAGGTTTATTTATATAATTTAAAAATAAAGAATTTTTTTTTATTTTTTTTGTTAAAGAATTTATTTTATTATCTTTTTTAATATATTTATTAAATAATTTTTCAAAAAAATTAAAATCTTCTATATCACCCCAATAATATTTACAAGGATTTATAAACATATTATGAATATCCATATAGTTACCTAATAATTCTAATAATTTAATATAAATAGGAGGCAATGAAGATATTCCAAAAATAAATGCTCTATTTGGTAAATTTATATCTTTTTTATTTTCTTTTTCTATTATTTTTTTAATATTATTAAAATTTTCATAATTTTTTAAAATTAATTTATTATAATTTAATTTATTTTTTATTAATTTTCTCCACAATAAAGATTGCCAAATTTGATCTTCATTTAAACCATTTATTAATTTACCTTTTATCCAACATTTTAACCAATCTGGACGATATATTAAATATTGATTAAATATATAAGATAATTTATTAGAAAATTTAAATTTTTTTAAAATATCATTATTGTTTAAAAATAATTTAATTTTTAAAAAATATTTATCATCTTTAATATTAGGTATTAATGACATAATTTTCCAAGTCATAATAGACTGATTAAAAATATATTCATTTTTATTTTTATTTAATAAATTTGAAATCATTTTCCATATAAATTTAGAAATAGTCATAAATTTTATATTTGAACATATACTAAGTTGTTTTGATAATTTTATCTTTATCCATTTTGAAATATTATTATTTTTAACTACAATTATTTCTGGTTTTAAAGGATCAATATTTTTTTTTTTAAAAGATATTAATAAAGAAATAATTATTTCTAGCATATCTGTACTATTTGAATGATATATTATAAACATTTTTATTAAGAATTATTTTTTTTATTTTAAATTAAAATTTAATATTAATTTATTAATTAAATAATTTTTTAATAAATTAAATATAAAGATTATATTAATAAATTTTAATTAATTTAATTATTATTATAGCTACGACAGGAATCGAACCTGTGACCTCAGCGTTATGAGTGCTGTGCTCTTGCCAACTGAGCTACGTAGCTGTAAATATATTTAATTATATAAATATTCTGGGGCACCAGGATTCGAACCTGGGAAATGACGGGATCAAAACCCGCTGCCTTTCCTCTTGGCTATACCCCATAATTATAATTACGGGAGGCGAGATTTGAACTCGCATGCTTTTAAGCGTCAGAATCTAAATCTGATGCGTCTTCCATTTTCGCCACTCCCATTATAATAATTTTATATATATTTAAAAAATTATATATTAAAATATATAATTAATTTATAATTAATACATAATATTTTTATATAATCAAGTAATTTATAAAAATTGTATTTTTACAAAATATTTAAAATAAATTAATAATTGATTTATAATAATATTATATATTATAAATATATATTAAAACAATATATATAATTTAATATAAATATTTTATTTTTGGTTAAAATCATTAAGCAGGGTTTGGAATATCTATAAAAGAAACATCAAATTTATATTTTTTAAATAACCATTCACTTAATGCTTTTATACCAAATTTTTCTGTAGAATAATGACCAGCTGAATAAAAATGTAAATTATTTTCTTTAGCAAAATTAATACATTGTTCTGATTTATCACCTGTAATATAAGCATCTACTTTTTTATTTAAAGAAATTTCAATAAATTTTTGCCCAGAACCAGCACATAAAGCAACTGTTTTTATAAAATTAGAACCAGTTTTTCCATAATAAAAAATATTATTGTTTAAATCGATTTCTAGCTTTTTTTTTAAAGATTTAGCATTAAATAATTTATTAAATTTTCCTTTTACAACTAATGGGTTTATAAAATCAGTTATATTTATTTTTAAAATATTTGCTAATTGTATATTGTTTCCAAGTTTAATATGATAATCTAATGGTAAATGCCATACATACAAATTAATATTATTTTTTAATATTTTTTTAAAGTGATTACGTTTAATTCCAATTATTTTAATATTTTCATTTTTCCAGAAATAACCATGATGCACTATAATTGCATCAGCATTTTGTTCAATAGCCACTTCTAATAGTACTTTACAAGAAGTCACTCCTGTAATTATTTTTTTTACTTCTTTTTTTCCTTCTATTTGTAATCCATTTGGACAATAATCTTTTATTAATTTACTATTAAGTTTTTTATTTATTAAATTTTCTAATTCAATATTTAACATAAATTTATAAAAAATAAATTAGTTTATTTAAAAATTTTAATAAATTTAAATATTTAAATTTATTAAAATAATTAAATATTATATACTATTTTAATAAATAATTAAATTATATTTATATTAAATAAATATTAAATATTAATAAATTTTAAACAAATGGATTAAATTTTATGTCTAAAATAGGTATTTTTTATGGAAGTGATACTGGTAATACTGAAAAAATAGCTATTATGATTAATAATATAATAGGAAAAAAAAAATCTAATATTTATAATATATCTGAAATTTATAAAAATGATATAGAAAAATATGATAAAATATTATTAGGAATATCTACATGGTATTATGGTGAAGCTCAATGTGATTGGGATGATTTTTTTCCAATTTTAAAAAAAATTGATTTTAAAAATAAAATTTGTTCTATATTTGGATGTGGTGATCAAAAAAATTATCCAGAATATTTTTGTGATGCAATGGGAATTTTAGGAAATATTATTAAATTAAGAGGTGCTAATATTGTTGGAAAATGGTCAACAAAAGGATATAATTTTATATATTCTAAATGTTTAATTAATAAAGATTATTTTATAGGTTTAGCTATTGATGAAGATACACAACCAGAACTTACATATTTAAGAACAAAAATTTGGGTTAACAAAATTATTAAAGAAATGAATATAAATTAAATTTAAATTAAATTATTTATATTTTTTAATTCTATAAGGAATTTTTGTTGTCAAATTAAAAACAGGTTTTTTAAATGTATAATCTTTATTATCTGCATAAAAATAACCTTCTCTTTCAAATTGAATATTTTTATTTATATTAATATTTGATATACTATATTCAGCAAATCCATTAAATATTTTAATAGATTTTTTATTAAAATTATTAATAAATTCTTTAGAATAATATGTATTAGAATTAGTAAATAATTTGTCATAAATTCTAAATTCTACTGGTATATTTTTCTTTACAGATACCCAATGAATTATACCTTTTATTTTTCTATTTTTTGAATATTTTAAATTAAAAGAATTAGGATCATGAGAACAAAATATAACAGAAATATTTCCATTTTTATCTTTAATAAAAGAATTAGCTTTTATTATATAAGAGTATCTTAAACGAACTTCTTTACCTATAGATAATCTATTGTACCAAATATTTGGCTTTTCATTAAAATCATACTTATTTATAAATATTTCTCTACTAAATAAAACTTTTCTAATACCCATTTCTGGTTTTTTAGGATGATTTTTCATATAAATAATTTTTTCATAATCAAATTTCAAACTTTCTATAATTATTTTTATAGGATTTACAACAGCCATTAAACGTATTGCTTTTTCATTTAAATCTTTTCTTAAACAATTTTCTAAAATAGATAATTTTATATAATTTTCTTGTTTTGAAATTCCAATTATATTACAAAAATTACGTATTGAATTTGGTGTATAACCAAGACGTCTAAGACCAGAAATTGTAGGCATTCTAGGATCATCCCAACTTTTAACAATTTTTTTTTTAATAATATATTTTAAATAACGTTTTGATATTATTGTATAATTTATTTTTAATTTAGAAAATTCATATTGTTTTGGAATGATTTTATTATTAGATATATTTTTTAAAATCCAATTGTATAAAACTCTATTATTTTGAAATTCTAAAGTGCATAAAGAATGAGTTATTCCTTCTAATAAATCTGAAATACAATGAGCATAATCATACATTGGGTAAATACACCAATTATTTCCAGTTTGATGATGATTAGTAAATTTTATTCTATATAATACTGGATCTCTCATTATAATAAAAGGTGAAGACATATCAATTTTTGCTCTTAAACACATACTATTTTCTTTAAATTCACCATTTTTCATTTTTAAAAAAAGATTTAAATTATCTTTTATACTTCTATTTCTATAAGGACTATTTTTTCCAATATTTTTTAATGTTCCACGATATGTTTTTATTTCTTCCTTTGATAATTGATCTATATAAGCTAATCCTTTTTTAATTAAACATATAGCAAATTTTTGCATTTCATAAAAGTAATCAGATGAATATTTAACATTACCATCCCATTTAAATCCTAACCATTTAATATCTTTTTTAATTGAATCAATGTATTTTATATTTTCTTTAACTGGATTTGTATCATCAAAACGAAGATTACATTTTCCATTATAAAACTTTGCAATACCAAAATTTAAACATATAGATTTTGCATGACCTATATGTAAATATCCATTAGGTTCGGGAGGAAATCTAGTTTTTATATATTTATATTTACCTAATAATATATCTTTATTGATAATTTTATAAATAAAATTATTTGTTTTATTTTTAATTTTATTCATTATTAATACCTTTTTTTTAAAAAAATTTAAAATTATTTATTTAATATTTTTAAATATAAAAAAATATTTGTAATTTTTAAAAGTTAAATTAATAAAAATAAAATTAAATATATTAATATTAATTTATTTAATATTTAATTATCAATTTAAATAAATTTATGATTTTAATCATCTAAAAAACTTCTTAATATTTCTGATCTACTAGGATGACGTAATTTACGTAAAGCTTTTGCTTCTATTTGACGAATTCTTTCTCTTGTAACTTCAAATTTTTTTCCAACTTCTTCTAAAGTATGATCTGTATTCATGTTTATACCAAATCTCATACGTAAAACTTTAGCTTCTCTAACAGTAAGACCTGATAAAATATTATTAGTTGCATCTCTTAAATTATCTGATGTAGCAGAATCCAATGGTAATTCAATATTATTATCTTCAATAAAATCTCCTAAATGAGAATCTTCATCGCTTCCTATTTGTGTTTCCATAGAAATTGGTTCTTTAGCAATTTTTAAAACTTTTCTTATTTTATCTTCTGAAATCATCATTCGTTCAGATAATTCTTCAGGTGTTGGTTCTCTTCCTATTTCTTGAATAATTTGTCTTGAAGTTCTATTTAATTTATTTATAGTTTCAATCATATGAACTGGTATACGTATTGTACGAGCTTGATCAGCAATTGATCTTGTAATTGCTTGTCTTATCCACCATGTTGCGTAAGTAGAAAATTTATAACCACGTTGATATTCAAATTTATCTACAGCTTTCATTAATCCTATATTTCCTTCTTGAATAAGATCTAAAAATTGTAAACCTCTATTTATATATTTTTTAGCTATAGATATAACAAGACGAAGATTAGATTCAACCATTTCTTTTTTTGCCTTTACAATTTTTACTTTACCTATATAAATACGTTTATTTATATTTTTTAGTTGTTTTATTGTTAATTTTGTTTTTTCTTCAATTTTTTTTAATTTAAATATATTAATATTTATATATTTACTTAATTTTTTTAAATTAATTGACCATGGTTTATTAAAAGAAATTTCTTTTATTAACCAATTTAAATTACTTATATTGTAATTATAAATTTTTATAAAATTTTTTTTTGGCATTTTACATTTATTAACACATAAATTCATTATTATATTTTCTTGTTTTTTTATTTTATTCATAATAATACTTATATTATTTATAATAAAATCAAATTGTTTAGGAACTAATTTAAATTGTTTAAATATATTAGATAAATTTTTAATTTCTATTAAAGATTTAAAATGATTTCTTCCATATTTTTTTATAGTATTTTTTGTTATTTTGTTTTGTATGCTTAATTCTATAAATTTTTTATTGGCTATTTCAAAATTAATTTTGTTATAATTATTTATTTTTTTTTTATTTTCATTATTATTATTTTTTTTTATATCACTTAAAAAATATTTTTCTTTTTTATATGATTCATTTTTAAAATTATTGATTAAAAATAACTCTTTTAAATTTTTATCAAAAATATTAGATATAATATCAGTAAATTTTATTTTACCAGATTTAATTTGTTCATATTTTTTCAATATATAAATAATAGTATTTGGATATTCAGATATAGATATTTTAACTTGATTAATTCCATCTTCTATTCTTTTAGCAATATTTATTTCTTGTTCACGATTTAATAAATCCACTGTACCCATTTCTTTCATATACATTTTTATTGCATTGTTGGTTTTATATATATCAGAATCTGAATTTGAAATAGATTTATAAGATTTTTTTAAAAATTTTTTATTATAATTATTTTTTTCTTTTAATATTATTTTATTTGAATAATTAGATTTTTCTATAATGTTTATACCAATTTTATTAATAATATTAATTATATCTTTAACATATTTATTTTTTTTAAAATTATCATTAATATAATTATTAATTTGAGAAAAAGTTAAATAACCTTTTTTTTTTCCAATTTTTATAAGTAAATTTATTTTTAATTTTGTTTTTTTTTTCATAATTTAATATCCAATTAAGTTAAATAATTTATTATTAATAATAAATTATTTTAAAATATTTAATATTTAAAATTTTATTAAAGATTTATTTAAATACCATATTTCTTTTTTTTCTTTAATAGTAAGAATATTGTTTCTTCCTTTTATAATTAATAATTCTAATTTTTCTTGTATTATTGAATTATAAAGATTAGATAAAGCATCTAAAAAAGTAACTTCTATCATTTCATCATCTATCATATGATTCCAAATTGCTAATTTTTTAAGATGTAAGTAAAATTTATTATAACGATAATTTTCTAATAATTGTCCTGTATTAATGTTAGGTAAAAAATTACATATTTTAACTATTTCAATAAATAATTTTACTCCTGGTTTATTAGATTTTTCAATATTTTTTAATTTTAAAACATTAAAAGAAAGTTTTGGATATTGAATAATTAAACCTAATAAAGTTCTCATAATATTTTTTTTAATGTTTTTTTTATAAACAAAATTATTATTATTTTTATTTATTTTTATAAATTTATTTAATGTAAAATAATCAATAATACCAGTTATTTTTCCTAATTTTTTTATTAACAAAAACCGTAATATTTGACATGGTATCTTATTTATTAGATTTAAAGATAATTTTATTAATTTTGTTTTACCTTCATAAGTTCTTAAATCTGATTTAATTAATAAAATTTTAAATAAAAATTTTGATAAAGGTATAGAATTATAAATTCTATTTTCAAATTTTTTTTTTCCTATTTTTCTAATTAAAGTATCTGGATCTTCTCCATATGGAATAAACATAAAACTTATTTTACGATTATCATATAAATATGATAAAGATTTTTTTAAAAAACTCCAAGCTGCTTTTGTTCCTGAAATATCACCATCATAACAACATATTATATGATCTGTTATTCTATATAATATTTTAATATTTTCTTTATTTATATAAGTACCTAAAGAAGATACTGAATAAAATATTCCAAACTGTGTCAATGTTAAAACATCAATATAACCCTCAACTATTAATATAATAGGAAAATTAGATTTATATTTTTTAATTTCATATAAACCATATAATTGATTACTTTTATTAAAAATTTCTGTTTCAGGTGAATTTAAATATTTTGGATTATAATTATTTAATGACCTTGCACCAAATCCTACAACAAAACCTTTATTATTTCTAATTGGAAACATAATTCTTTCTCTAAACATATCATACAATAAACCTTTTTTATTTTTAAATAATAATCCTGTTTTTATTATAATTTCAATTGGCAATTTATATTTTTTAAAAAAATTAATAATATTATTACCTGGAGGTGAAAATCCTATAGAAAAATAATTTAAAATAGATGATTTTATTCCTCTAAATTTTATATATCTATTAGCTTTTAAAAATTTTTTGTTAATTAATAATGTATGATAAAATTTATTTATTTCATTCATTAATTTATATAAAGTTTTTTTAATTAAAAAATTTTTTTTATAATCATTATTAATATTTTCATAAATAATTTCTATATTTTGAAGTGATGCAAGTTCTTCTATTGAATCAATAAATTTAATTTTATCATAATTCATTAAAAAATCTATTGCATTACCATGTGATCCACACCCAAAGCAATGATAAAATTGTTTTTCATTATTTACAAAAAAAGAAGGATTATTTTCTTTATGAAAAGGACAAAAAGCTTTTATATATTTACCATTTTTTTTTAAATTAATTTTAGATCCTATAATATCAACAATATTTGTTATATTTAGTAATTGATTTATAAAAATTTTATTAATTTTAAAAGACATATTATTTTAAATAATAATTTATTTTTATTTTTAAATATTTAATTTACTTAAAAACAGAATTTATTTTATATAAAATAAATTCTGTTTTTAAGTAAATTAAATATTTTATTTAATATAAACGTTTTTTTCTTAAATTATTTCTTAACATTTTTTTAATATTACGTTTAATAGCAGAAGATTTTGCTCTTTTTCTTTCAGTGGTTGGTTTTTCATAAAATTCTCTTTTACGAAATTCAGATATAATTCCTGATTTTTCGCAAGAACGTTTAAATCTTCTTAATGCTACTTCAAATGGTTCATTTTCATATAATATAATTGATGGCAATTTATAACCTTAATTTTATTATTTTTATTAAATTTTTATTTAAAATTTTTTATTATTTTAACAAAAAAAACATTAAATTAATAATAAAAAATTAAATTTTTTTTAAATAAATTTAATTATACATATTATATTATAATTTAAATTATAAATTATAATAAAATTATATCAAAAATGGTTTTAAAATATGATAATATTAGGAATTGAAACATCTTTTGATGAAACATGTGTTTCTATATATGACAATAAAAAAGGTTTAATTAATAACATCCAATATAGTCAAAAAATACATAATTATTATGGTGGAGTTATTCCAGAATTAGCTTCAAGAAATCATATTTTAAAATTAAAACAATTAATAAAAAATTTATTTTTAAAATCTTTATTAAATTATAATGATATAAATTGTATAGCATATACAGCAGGACCTGGTCTTTTAGGTTCTTTAATAGTTGGAGCAACTGTTGCAAAATCATTAGCTTATACATTAAAAATACCTTCTATTGCAATAAATCATATGGAGGGACATTTATTATCTCCAATGATTGGATTGAATAAACCAAAATTCCCTTTTGTTGCTTTATTAGTTTCAGGTGGTCATACTCAATTAATATTAGCAAAAGGTATAGGCTTATATAAAATTTTAGGTAATTGTATTGACGACGCAGCAGGAGAAGCATTTGATAAAATAGCTAAACTTCTTGGATTAGATTACCCAGGTGGTAAAATGTTGGAAAATTTAGCAAAATTAGGTAAATCAGGTATTTATTTTTTTCCAAGACCTATGTTAAAAAAACCTGGATTAGAATTTAGTTTTTCTGGTTTAAAAACTCATGTTTCTAAAATTATAAAAAATAATTATTGTAATAAACAAAAAAAAGCTGATATAGCTTTAGCATTTGAAGATGCTGTCATAGACACATTAGTATTAAAATCACAAAGAGCACTTGATATGACAGGATATAATAAACTTATTATTGCAGGTGGAGTTAGTTCTAATCAATTATTACGTTTTAAAATGAAAAAAATGATAAATAAAATAAATGGTAAATTATTATATGCAAAAAAAGAATTTTGTACTGATAATGCAGTTATGATAGCATATGCAAGTATTTTTAGATTTAATTATAAATATAAAGATAATTTATCTATTTTTGTAAATCCAAAATGGTCTATAGAAGACACATATTAAAAATATTAATTTTTTAAAAATTAAAATATTTTTTATTATAATAAAATATTAATAAATAAATAAAATTTATTATTTAAAATAATTAATATAAAATTTAAATATTTTAAATTTTATATATAATTAAATTTTTAATTTAATAGGTAAATATTATTATTATGTTAGAAAAAAAAAGAAATAAGAAATCAAACTTTTTAAAATTAAATATTTCAGATGTTAAAATACTACCTTATTCATTAGATGCAGAACAATCTGTTCTTGGTGGATTAATGCTTGATAATAACAAATGGGAAAATGTTTCTGATCGTTTAATTAGTAACGATTTTTTTATATATGCACATCGTATAATTTTTAATGAAATGCAATTTTTATTAGAATTAAAAAAACCAATTGATTTAATTACTATATCAGAATCTTTAGAACAAAAAAAAAATTTAAATATTGTTGGTGGTTTTACTTATTTAGCAGATTTATCTAAAAATACACCTAGTATATCAAATATTGATGCTTATTCTAATATTGTTAGAGAAAAAGCAATTTTAAGAGAAATGATAACAGTTGCAAAAGAAATAGCTGATTCTGGTTATAATACTAAAGGTAGAAGTAGTGATGATTTGTTAGATATAGCTGAATCTTTAGTATTTCAAATATCAGAAAAAAGAATTAATAATTTTATTGGACCAAAAAAAATTGAAAATATTTTAATAAATACAATAAATAAAATAAAATTTTTATATAAAAATAAAAAAAATAATATTACTGGTATTTCAAGTGGTTATAGAGATTTAGATGATAAAACTTATGGATTTCAAAAATCTGATTTAATTATAATAGCAGCAAGACCTTCTATGGGTAAAACAACATTTGCAATAAATATTTGTGAAAATGCTTCAATTAAAGAAAAAAAACCAGTATTAATATTTAGTTTAGAAATGCCTATAGAACAAATAATGATTAAAATGTTATCATCAATGTCAAGAGTAGATCAATCTCGTATACGAACAGGAAGATTATATGATGAAGACTGGTCAAAAATTTCTAACACTATGAAGATTTTATTAGAAAATAAAAATATTTATATTGATGATTCTTCAGAATTAACACCATTATCTTTAAGATCAAGAGCTAGAAGAATTTATAAAGAAAATAATGGTTTAAGTATAATTATGATTGACTATCTTCAATTGATGAGAGTTCCATCATTATCTGATAATCGTACTGTTGAAATAGCAGAAATTTCTAGATCTTTAAAATCTTTAGCTAAAGAGCTAAAAGTACCTGTAATAGCAATATCACAATTAAATAGAAGTTTAGAACAAAGATCAGATAAAAGACCAATAAATTCTGATTTACGTGAATCAGGTTCTATTGAACAAGATGCAGATCTAGTTATTTTTATTTATAGAGATGAAATATATAATGAAAAAAGTAATATGAAAGGAGTATCTGAAATAATTTTAGGAAAACAACGTAATGGACCTATAGGTAAAATTATACTTAATTTTAATGGAAAAATATCTAGATTTGATAATTATAAAAAATATTAGTTTATTAATAAATAATTATATATTATTAATTAAATTTAAATGTCAAATTTATATAATTTTATTTAATAAATATATTAATATATTTATTAAATAAAATTATATAAATTTGACATTTAAAAAAAAATTTAATATAATTGTTTTAATTCCTCTGTAGTTCAGAAGGTAGAACGGCGGACTGTTAATCCGTATGTCACTGGTTCGAATCCAGTCAGAGGAGAAAATTATAATATAAATAAATTTATATATAAAATTTATTTAAATTTATTCTAATAATATGAATTATTACGTGTTATACCATAACCTCCACATTTTTTACATGTATTATATTTAAATTTATTTATATATTTATTTAAATTTTGACGAGATAATTCTAATATACAAAAACGTGATATTTTACTAAAATTTATTATTGCATTATCTTTTTTAAATAATTTTTTAAAAAATTTTTCTAAAATATTTTTATTTTTAAAACTTTTCATATCTATAAAATCAATGATAATTAAACCACTAATATCACGAAATCTAATTTGTCTAAAAATTTCATAAGAAGATTCAATGTTAGTATTAAAAGCAGTATCTTTAATATTTAAACCTTTATTAGATTTAAAAGAATTTACATCTATTGATGTTAAAGATTCATTATTTTCAATAATAATTGAACCACCAGATGGTAATTTAATTTTTCTTTTAAAAATTGATTCAATTTGATTATCAATTTGATAATATTTAAAAATATGATCTTTATAATTAAATATTTTAATTTTTTTTTTATAAAATTTTTCTTTAAAAAAGAAAGAATCATTTTTAAGTGATTTAAGTAATTTACTATTATCTAATATAATTTCTTTTATATTATATTTTAAATAATTACGAAAATAATTATTAATTATATTATTTTCTTTATAAATTAAAAAAGGAGCTTTGACATTATTAAAAGTATTTTTAATTAAATTCCAATTTTTTATTATAAAAGAAAGATCATATTTAAAATCAATAAATGATTTTCCTATTCCTGCTGTTCTAACTATAATACCCATTCCATTAGGTAAATCAAGATAAGATATTTTTGATTTTATTTTATCTCTATCCTCACCTTCTATTTTTCGTGAAATTCCTATTATTTTAGGGTTATTAGGCATTAATACTAAATAACTACCAAATAAATTAATAAAAGTAGTTAATTTTGCACATTTTGATTCATTTTCTTCTTTATATATTTGTACTATTATTTCTTGACCTTTGTAAATATTATTTTTAATATTAATATTATTATGTAAATTATATTTTTTATTAAAATATATATCAGAAATTTTTTTATTTTGAAGAAAACCATGACGTTTATCACCATAATTAACAAATACTGCATTTAAACTAGGTTCAATTTTAGATATTATACCTTTGTATATATTAAATTTTTTTTGTTTTTTACATTTTATATAAATATCTAACTCACAAAGATGCTGACCATCTATTATAGCTATAATTATTTCTTTTTTTTTAATATTACTAATTAGCATTTTAATCATTATTAAATTACTCATTATATTAATTTAAATTATATTAATAATTAAATTAAAAACATAATTTATATAAAAATATATTATATTTAAATTAATTAATAAATTATATTTATAATTAAATTATTTTAATTATAAATATAATTTATTAAATATATAAAAAAATTTATAAATTTAAGAGTTTTAAATAATTATATGAATTTTGATAATTCAAATTTTAAATTTATTAAAGTACCTTATGAAAAATCTAATCAAAGAATAGATAATTTTTTAATTAGAAATATTAAAAAAATACCAAAAAATTTATTATATTTTTTTATTCGTAAAGGATTTATTTTTATTAATAATAAAAAAATAAATCAAAAATATAAAATTAATTATAATGATATAATAAAAATTCCAAAAATAATATTTGAAAAAAAAAAAAAAATAAAAATTATAAATAAAAATAATATTAATTTATTAAAAAAATCTATAATATATGAAGATAATTATTTAATTATTATAAATAAACCTTCTAAAATTTCAGTTCATGGATGTATAAATTCAGATTATGGTATTATTGAATATTTTAGAATTTTACGTCCAAAATCAAATTTTTTAGAATTAGTACATAGATTAGATAAAGAAACATCAGGAGTATTAATTTTAGCAAAAAAAAAATCAATTTTATGTAATTTACATAATCAATTAAGATACAAAAAAATTAAAAAAGAATATTTAACTTTAGTTAAAGGTTATTGGAATAATAATTTAAAAGTTATATCGCAACCTTTGTTGAAAAAAAAAAATTTAAAAAATAAACATATAGTAAAAGTTAATATTTTAGGAAAAAAATCAAAAACATTTTTTAATGTAAAAGAAAGATTTGAAATAGCAACACTTTTAAAAGTTATTCCATTGACTGGTAGAACTCATCAAATTAGAGTTCATTCTTTTTTTGCAGGTCATCCTATAGCATTTGATAATAGATATGGTGATAGAAATTTTGATAAAAAATTAAAATTTTGCGGTCTTAATAGTTTATTTTTACATGCAAGTTCAATTATTTTTTATCATCCTATTAATAATAAAATTATAAAAATAAAAGCTAAATTAAATTTAAAAATGAAAAAATGTATATTATATTTACGTTCATTTAATAAATAAATATTTAATATAAATATTATATTAAAAATTAAAATTTATATTTTTAAAAGGAAAATAAATAAAATGATAAATAAAAATTTATTAATTAATAATATTAATATAATATCAAAAAAATTATATCGTAAAAATTTTAATTTAAATAAAAAATTTATTTTAAAAAAAGAAAATTTTAGAAAATATATTCAAATTAAAACAGAAAAACTTCAATTTAAAAGTAATTATATATCTAAAAAAATAAGTATTATAAAATTAAAAGGAAAGGATATAAATTTATTATGTAATAAAGTAAATAATTTGAATAAAAAATTAATATATATGAAATTATTATTAAAATCTATTTTAATTGAAATTAAAAATTATTATTTATCTATACCTAATATACCTTCTGATGATGTTCCAAATGGTGTTAATAAAAAATATAATATAGAGATATATAAATGGGGAAAACCAAAAAAATTCGATTTTCCTATATTAGATCATGTTAATATAGGAAAAAATTTAAAATTTATTAGTTTTGAACAAGCTGTAAAATTATCTGGATCTCGTTTTGTTGTTATGAATGGTAAAATTGCTCTTTTACATCGTGCATTATCTCAATTCATGTTAGATTTGCATATTAAAAAACATGAATATATAGAATATTACTTACCATATTTAGTAAAAAAAAAATCTTTATACGGTTCAGGACAATTACCTAAATTTGAAAATGAATTATTTCACACTTATAGTATTAATGAAAATAAAAATAAAAAAATGTATTATCTTATACCTACATCAGAAGTTTCATTAAGTAATTTAAAAAGAAATGAAATATTAGAAGAAAAAAATTTACCAATTAAAATGACTTCTAATACACCATGTTTTAGATCAGAAATAGGATCTTACGGTAAAGATAAATATGGTTTAATGAGAATGCATCAATTTGATAAAGTAGAAATATTTCAAATTGTTAAACCTAATAATTCTATAAAAGCTCTTGAAGAAATAACAAATCATGCTGAAAAGGTTTTACAATTACTTAATTTACCTTACCGTAAAGTTTTACTTTGTGCTGGTGATATGAGTTTTACATCTTGTAAAACTTATGATTTAGAAGTTTGGATACCTTCTCAAAATACTTATCGTGAAATATCTTCATGTTCACAAATAGGTGATTTTCAATCAAGAAGAATGAATATTAGATATCGTAAAAAATCTAATAATAAAATTAAATTTGTACATACTTTAAATGGATCTGCATTAGCATTAGGAAGAACATTAATTGCAGTTATAGAAAATTATCAATTACCATGTGGACATATAAAAGTACCAAAAGTACTTAAAAAGTATATGAATGATCTTGATAAAATTTAATTTTATTTTAAATAAAATATTAAATTATTTAATTTATTTTTAATTAAAATAATAATATTTATATTAAAAAATGATATAATAATTTTATTTTAAATAAAATATTAAATTATTTAATTTATTTTTAGTTAAATTTAAAAATTTAATCATATAAATTTTATTTAAAATTATTTAATAAAATTTTAAAAAATTAAAAATAACATATGTCCAAAATAATCAATAAAAAATTAATAATATTAGGATCTGGTCCAGCTGGTTATACAGCAGCAATTTATGCATCTCGTGCTAATCTTAATCCTATTTTAATTACAGGAATTAATCAAGGAGGTCAATTAAATATAAATACTTTAGTTGAAAATTGGCCAGGAGATGTGAATAAATTAACAGGGTCAAAATTAATGAGTAGAATGAATAATCATGCATTAAAATTTAATACTAAAATTATTTACGATAATATAATAAAAACTGATTTTAATATTAATCCTTTTATTCTTATTGGAGAAAAATCAAAATATAAATGTAAATCTTTAATTATAGCAACAGGATCTTCTGCTAAATTTTTAGGTATAAAATCTGAAACATTTTATAAAGGAAAAGGATTGTCTTCTTGTTCAACATGTGATGGTTTTTTTTATAAAAACAAAAAAGTTGCAATAGTAGGAGGTGGAAATTCTGCTATAGAATCAGCTCTTTATTTATCTAAAATATGCAAAGAAGTTAATTTAATACATAGAAGTAATATATTTAGAGCTGAAAAAATTCTTATAGATAGATTGAATAATAAAATTAAATATAAAAATATTATTTTACACAAAAACAAAATTGTTAAAAAAATTATTGGAAATAAAATTTATGTTACTGGTTTAAAATTGAAAAACAAAATTAATAATGAATATGAATATTTAAATGTTGAAGGAATTTTTATTTTAATAGGTCACACGCCTAATACTTCTATTTTTAAATCACAATTAAATTTAAATGATGGATATATATCAGTCAATAAAAGTATTAAAGATAAATTTACTTCTACATCAATAAAAGGAATATTTGCCGCTGGCGATGTAATTGATAAATTTTACAAACAAGCAATAACAGCTGCTGGTTATGGATGTATGGCTGCATTAGATGCTGAACGTTATTTAAATGAAAATGAAATTAATTCAAATGATTAATTTAATATTTTTTATAATTTAGTTTATTTTAAAAAATAATTTATATTAATATTTTTTTTTTTTATATTAATAAATACTTTTTTATTTAATATTAAATTTTATTTAATAATAAAATTTAATTTTAATTTAAAAATATTTTAAAAATAGAGGAATTAATGAATAAAAAAAATAAAATAGAAATACAAGGAATTGTTATTGAAACATTGCCAAATACTATGTTTAAAGTAAAATTAGAAAATAAACATATTTTAATCGCTCATATTTCAGGAAAAATTAGAAAAAATTATATAAGAATATTAAATGGAGATAAAGTTACAGTTGAAATTACACCATATGACATAAATAAAGGAAGAATAATATTTAGAAGTAAATAAATATTTACTTTATATAAAAAATTAAATTATTTTTTTTTAAAAAAAATTTTATTATTTAAATAATTTGGTTGTATAAATGATTTATAATCATATTCATTTTTAATATATTTATTAAAAGCAATAGGAATCATATCTTTTGCTTTTGGAAAAATATATTTTCCTGAAAATATATTTAAATTATTATTATATTTTAATTTTATATTTTTCCATCCTATTCCAGATATAGCCCAAAAACCTTTTAAGTTTATTAAAATATTTTCAATTTTATTTATGTTTAAAAAAAATTCTTTTTTATTTAATTTCCATATATTTTTTTTACGTTCATATTTTGCCCAATAAAACTTTCCAATTTTAGATTCTATTACTGTTAATACTTTACAAGAGCCTGTTTTTCTCCAAGAACCTTCAGCTAATATAGATAAATTAGAAATACCAATAATTGGTATATTTGATACTATAGATAAACCATATGCAATTCCTATTCCAATTCTAATACCATTAAAACTCCCTGGTCCATTACTAACAGCTATTATATTTATTTCTTTTAATTTTATTTTAGATTTACATAATAATCTATCTATCATGTTAAGAATATATTTCATATGTTTATAAGGTGAAATTATAAAATAATCAAAAATAATATTTTTATAATTCATAATTGCTACAGAACAACCATCTGTTGAAGTATTTATAGACAAAATATTAATTGACATAAAAAACCTTTTAATATGTTATTTTATATTTTAAATTTTTAAATTATTATTTATAATTTAATATAAACCGGGTTAACTAAACCCGGTTTATATTAAATTATAAACCAAGAAAACCAGACCAATATCCAAATATACTTAAAATAAAAAATATTATTATAATAAATAATGAATTTATTTTTTTTTTAAGTAACCACATACATAATAATGTAAGAAGAAGAGGTATTAATCCAGGAATTATATTATCTAAAATCATTTGTATTGTTATTTGTTTTTCATTTTTTGTAATATCAGATAATATAAATGGAATATTAATATGAGTCCATTTATTAACTAAAACACCCATAATAAATAAACCTAAAATAGAAGAACCTTCTGTTATTTTATTAAAAAATTTATTTCCTATATTGTTTATTATATTCATACCATGTTTATATCCATAAATAATTCCGTAATATCTAAAAAATAATCTAATTAAATTAAATGGTATAAAAAAAAGCAAAGGTCCTATTAAATTTCCATGTATTGATAAACCAGCCCCAAGAGCAGAAAACAAAGGTCTTATTGTACCCCAAAAAATTGGATCTCCTATTCCAGCTAATGGTCCCATTAAACCAATTTTAATACTATTTATAGATGAATCTTTAATTAAATATCCATTAGCAAGTTGTTCTTCCATAGCTATTGTGACTCCTAATATAGGAGCAGATACGTAAGGATGAGTATTAAAAAATTCTAAATGACGTTTAATTGCTAATATTAAATAATTTTTATTTTTATAATATAAACGTTTAATAATTGGAATCATTGAAAAACAAAAACCTAAAGATTGCATTCTTTCAAAATTCCATGATCCTTGAAAAAAATTAGATCTTATAAATACTTTTAAAATATCAATATATCTTATTTTTTTTTTATATTTATTTAATTTATTCATTAAATTAATATCCTTATTAATCTAATTCATTATCTAAATTAGTAGTATTTTTTTTATATATTTTTTTTTTTACAACTTTATTAAAATATTTTGGATGTAATTGAATATAAATTATTGATATTATTACACCTATAATTCCAAATGCTACTAAATTAAATTTTGAAAAAGATGCTATTACAAAACCAAGATAAAAAAAAGGCATTAAATATCCAGCTTTCATCATATTAATAACCATTGCATATCCTACAATAACTATAATACCTCCTGAAACATTTAATCCATTTATAATTACTTCAGGAATAGATTCAAGAATATTTTTTATTAAATTTGTTTTTACTGAAATACCAATAATTAAAGATGGAATTGCTACTCTCATTGCTTGAAGCATCAAAGATGATAAATGCAGAAATGTTATTAATTTTAAATTAGCATTTTCTGCTGCTTTATCAGCGTAATGTTGAAAAGCAACATTAATAGTACGTATTATTATTGTTAATAATTGACCTGTTGCTGCCAATGGAATAGCTAAAGCAATACCAGAACCTATTGTTTGATTTCCAGAAATAACTAATATAGTAGAAATAATAGATGCTAATGATGGATCAGGTGATACAGATGCTCCTATATTCATCCAACCCAATGAAATCATTTCTAAAGTTCCTCCTATTATAGTACCTGTTTTTATATCACCTAATATAAGACCTATTATACTACATGATATTAAAGGTCTATGAAATTGAAATTCATCTAAAATAGATTCCATTCCTGAAATACATGAAAATAAAAATATAAATAAAATTCTTATTGTACTAATATTCATATAATATCCCTTTAAAATTTTAAAAATTTAAAAATTTTAAATTTTTAAATTTTTAATTAAATCTATTAAATTTAATGAATTATCGTTATATACTTTTCTTATTTCTAATTCAATTCCTAATTTATTTAATTTTTTAAAAGCAATAATATCTTTTTTATCAACAGAAATAGCATTATTTATTTGAATTTTATTTTTATTATAAGACATTCCACCAATGTTAATAGATTTAATTTTCATTCCTTTTTTTATTACACTTAAAATGTCAGATGGATTATTAAATAATAACATAACCCTATCATTACAATATTTAGGATTATTATAAACTCTTATAGCTTTTTCTATATTAACTACATGTGATGTTATACCTGGTGGAGAAACTTGAATAAGTAATTTTTTTCTATTTTCATCAGCATCAACTTCATCACTTATTACAATAATTCTATTTATTTTAGTTTCTTTTGTCCATGAAGTTACTACTTGTCCATGAATTAATCTATCATCAATTCTAACTAAAACAATATTCATAAAATTTTTAAAATTTTTATTTTTATTTTTTAAAATTAAAGTTTTTTCTTTTTTATCTATTTTTTTTAAATCTTTTAAAGATTTTATTCCATATTTTCCTGTTTCAATAGATATTAAAGATAATTCTTTTGAAGAAATAGTTTCATTTCTAGACATAAATGTCTCTATTAACATAGGTATATTAACTCCAGAAATTACTTCAAAATTTTTTTTATTTATAGAAATACTACTTGCAACATTAAAAGGAGTACCCCCCCATATATCAACTAAAAAAATAACTCCATTATTAGTTAATAAATTCTTTATACATAAATTATATTTATTAAATAAAATTTTAGAATTTTCACAATCAATAAAATTTACAAAATTAACATTTTTTTGTTTTCCTAATATCATTTCAACTGTATTAAGCATATATTTTGCAGATACACCATGAGTACTAATTATTAAAGCAATACTCATTTATTTTCTCCTATTTTAAATTTTAAATATAAATTAATTATAATTAATATTTAAAAATAAATATAAATAAATATAATTATATTAAATAAAATATTTTTAATTAATTTATATTTAAAATTTTATTTATATAAAATTAAACAATAATATATTTATAAATTTATATACAAAATATATATTAAAATATATAATATTTATATATATTAATAATATTAAAATATAATTAATAAATTAATTTTAAATATTAAAAAGAGAAAATTTTGAAAAAATTATCAAGACGTCGTGCTAGAGTATATGTAATACAAGCACTTTATTCTTGGCAATTATCAAAAAATAATATATATGATATAGAAAAACAATTTATATCTAATTTTCATTTTTTAAATGTAGATATAAATTATTTCAAAGAAATATATTTAGGTGTAATAAAGAATGTTAAATTTTTAGATAAAATAATAAAATCACATATTTTAGTAAATATTAAATCAATAGGTCAAGTAGAAATTGCAATATTAAGAACTGCTTTATTTGAATTATTTGAGAGAAAAGATATTCCATATAAAGTATCTATTAATGAAGCAATAGAAATAGTAAAAATTTATGGATCTGAAAAAAGTCATAAATTAATTAATGTAATTTTAGACAAAGTTTCAATACAAATTCGTTTACTAAATTGATTTAATTTCTAATTTTATTAGATAAAATCTGTAAACTAATTATTTTAGATAATTCATCTAATAAAGGGTGTTCAGGATGAATAATAAAAGATTCATATCTTATTTGAGATTCTGCCAAATAAGCATGAACTTGTTTTCCATTTTCATTTTCCATAACAACATGATACCATGGATAAAATCTTAATTTTTCTTCATATGAAATATCATCAGATTTAGGTTTTTCTAAAGAATATTCAGGATCTACATCTATAATAACACCTAAATATCCAAGTAATCTATGTCTAATTTGTTGCCCTATACCAAATTTACTATAAATCATATAATCCCCATAAAAATAAAATTAAAATATTATTTTTTTTAAATAAAATTCATTTGTAAATTTTTCTAAAATATTATTTTCTATAGCATTTCGTATATTTTTCATTAATTTTTGATAATAACTTAAATTATGTATAGTATTTAAACGAAAAACTAAAATTTCTTTACATTTATAGAGATGATGAAGATATGATTTACTATAATTTAAACAAGTATAACACATGCATTCTATATCTATAGGATTATTATCTTTTTTAAATTTTGAATTTTTTATATTTATATTTCCATAATTGGTAAAAAGATAACCATTTCTAGCATTTCTTGTTGGAATAACACAATCAAATAAATCAACACCAATTTTAACACATTCAATTAAATCTTCTGGTTTTCCTACACCCATTAAATAACGAGGTTTATTAAATGGTATTAAATTACATATTTTATTTAAAATATTAAACATATCTAATTTACTTTCTCCTACTGCCAAACCACCTATTCCATAACCATCATAACCTATTTCTACAAGTTTTTTTAAAGATATAAATCTAAGCTCTTCGTAAATACCACCTTGAATTATAGAAAATAAAGCATTAGAATTTTTAAGTTCATTAAAACGATTTTTGCTTCTATAAGCCCATCTCAAAGACATTTCCATTGATTTTTTAGAATATTCAAAATTATATTTATATGATATACATTCATCTAATGTCATAATAATATCAGATCCTAAATCATTTTGTATTTCAATAGATTTTTCTGGACTCAAAAATATTTTTTTACCATTATATGGATTATTAAAATATACACCTTTTTCTGATATTTTATTAATTTTATTTAAACTAAAAATTTGAAAACCACCAGAATCTGTTAATATTAAACCTGACCATTTCATAAAATTATGTAGATTGCCATGTTGTTTAATAACTTCCTGTCCTGGTCTTGTAAACAAATGAAAAGTATTACTTAATAATATTTGAGTTCCTGTTTCTTTTATATCTTTAGAAGATAAACTTTTTACAGATCCATAAGTTCCTACAGGCATAAATGCTGGTGTATCTATATTACATTTATTAAAAATTAATTTTCCTCTTCTAGCTTTTCCATAAGTTTTTAATATATTAAATTTCACTTTAACTCCGAAAAATAAAAATTTAAATTTGTATAAATATTTTACTTTTAAATATTACTATTATTAATAAATAATTATTTATTAAAATTTTAAATTTTAAAAAAAATAAATTATTTAATTTATTTAAAAATTAATAAAATTTATTTTTTAAATTTTAATTTAATAAAATCAATTGCTTCTTTTACTGTAGTAATTTTTTCAGCTTTTTCATCTGTAATTTCTATATTGAAATTTTCTTCAAAAGACATTATTAATTCAATTATATCAAGAGAATCAGCACCTAAATCTTTAATAAAAGATGTTTTGTTTAAAATATTTTTTATTTTAATACCAAATTGTTTAGAAATAATTTTTTTAATTTTATCTTCTATTTTATTCATTATTTATTTCCAATTATTATATTTTAATATTTTATTATTTTAATATTTTAATTAAATTAAACAAATACCACCATTAATATTTATTACTTCTCCAGTAATATAAGATGATTCTTCTGAAGCTATAAAAGTTACTAAATTAGATACTTCTTCAGGCAAGCCGAATCTATTCATAGGAATTTTAGATAAAAAATATTTACGTTTTTTCAATGTTAATGATTTTGTCATGTTAGTTATAATAAAACCTGGAGATATAACATTTACTGTTATTCCCATAGAAGCAACTTCATAAGATAAAGATTTACTTAATCCAATTAAACCAGCTTTAGAAGCAGAATAATTAGATTGTCCAATATTTCCAATTAAACCAATAAATGATCCTATATTTATTATTCTACCATATCTTTTTTTTATCATAAATTTTATTATATATTTAGATATTAAAAATACTGAATTTAAATTAATGTTTATAACAGATTTCCAATCATTTTCTTTCATATTTATTAATAATTTATCAGAAATAATACCTATATTATTAATTAATATATCTATATGTCCAAATTTTATATTTATTTTTTTTAAAAAAATATTAATTGATTTTTTTTTAGATACATCTAATCTAATTCCTAATCCTTTTTTACCAAGATATTTATTTATATAATTAACTCCTGAATAATTTTTAGATGTTCCAATTACAAATGCACCTAATAATAAAAATTTTTTAACTATTGAAAAACCAATTCCTTTTCTTGCACCTGTTATTAATACAATTTTGTTTTTAAAATTCATTAAATATCCTTATTTAATTTTTTACAGGCTTTTTTAAATGATAAACAATTATTAACAGAAATACATTCTATATTTTTAACTATATTTTTATTAATTTTTGTAAGAATATTACCAGGTCCAAATTCTAATATTATTTTTACACCAATTTTTGAAATATATTTGATAATATTAATCCAATTTAATGGTTTATATAATTGATAAATTAATGATTTTTTAATAATATTAATATTTTTTTCACAAGAAAAACTTATATTATTTACAAATGGAATTTTTGGATTAATTAAATTTAATTTATCTAAAATTTTTGATAATTTTTTTGATATAGGTTTCATTAAATAAGAATGAAAAGGATAACAAATAGGTAATAAAAAAGATTTTTTTGCTCCAAATTTATAACTTATAAAAATAGCTCTTTTGACTGCATTTTTATTTCCTGAGATTATTGTTTGATTTTTATTATTAAAAATTGCTGGAAATAATATTTCTCCTTGTGATGCTTTTTTACATAAATCATATACATTATTTTTATTTGTACCTATAATAGCAGCCATTAATCCTTTTTTATATGGAAAAAATTTTTTAATTATTTTTCCTCTTTGTTCTACTAATCTTATTACTTCATTGAATTTTAAAATACCAGAACATATTAAACATGAATATTCTCCAAAACTATGTCCAGCTATTACATTTGGTTTAATACCAATAATATCTTTCCATAATTTCCATATTGATATAGATGATACTAATAATGCTATTTGTGATTTATATGTATAATAAAATTTATCTGTATTTATATTTATTATTTTCCATAAATCATATCCTAAAAATGTTGAAGCTTCATCAAATGTATCTTGAACTATTTTATATTTTTTTTTTAAATCTAATAATATTTTTTTTTTATGATAACCCTGACCAGGAAAAACTATAGAAAATATATTCATATTATTTATATAATTAATTTAATTTTTTTTATTATTAAATAATTAAACTATATTTAATTATATAATTATTTTAATTTATTAAAATTATTTAATTTTATTTTTATATATTTTTTTACCATTATAAAAACCATTTTTAGATATATGATGACTTAAATGAATTTCTCCAGAAATTTTATCAATAGTTAAAGAAAAAGAATTCAATATTGAATCATGTGATCTTCTCATTCCTCTTTTAGATCTAGTACATTTGCTTTTTTGTACAGCCATTTTATTTTCCTTTATAATTTTTAATTAAAATTAATTTTTAAAATTTAAATTAATTTAATTTTTTAAGTTTTAAAAAAAAAGTTGTTTTTAATTTATATTAATTTAAAATAAAAAATGGAATTTTTATTTTAGAAAAAATATAAATTATATTTAAAATATCATTCCATGCTTTATATTTATAATCTGTTTTAATTAATATTTCAATTTTACGAATTAAAATTAATATTTTAAATAAATCATTCATTGAAAGATTTAATAATACTCTTTTATATAAAAATTTTATTTTTTCATTATATATATTATTAATTTTAAAAATCATATAAAATGAAATTTTATTTATTTTTTTTTTCATATTTATTATTTTTATAATATTTTTTTGAATAATTCTAATTATTAAAATTGGTTCAATTGATTCATATTTAAATTTATTTAAAATTTTATTTGAATTATTAATATTACCATACATAATTGAATATAATAATTTATATATGTTATATTCATAAATATTATCAAATGAATCTGATATATTTTTTAAAGTTATTTCTTTTTTATTATATATAATTTCAAGACGTTCTAATGATTTATTAATTAATAATAAATTACCATCATAATAATTATATAAATATTTTATAGAATCATAATTTATTAATATTTTTTTTTTTTTAATAATAATTTTTAATAATTTATATTTTTTTTTTATATTTTGATTTGAACAATTTATTAAAATTAAATTTTTATAAATTATTTTAAACCATAAAGAATTTAAAATTGATTTATTTAAAACATTAATATTAAAAATTATTAGTAAATTTTTATTTATATTTAAAAATAAATTATTTAATTTTTTTTCTATTAAAGAATTATATATTTTTTTTTTAAAATAATTGAAATTATTTTATATTTATAAAATAAATTAATTTCTTTAAAAGAAAAAAATAAATCAACCCAATTTGTTTTAAAATTTATTAAAAAATCTAATTTTTTTTTAAATTCTTTTTTTTTTGCTATTTTAATAATATATTTTTTACTTTCTTGTAATAAAAATTCATTTTCACCATAAATTAAATAAAATTTACTAAAATATTTTTTTGAATTTTTAATTAAATCATATGCAGAAATTTTAATCATAAATATATATTTCCTATATTTATATTTATTTTTATTTTAAAAATATTTTTTAAAAATAAAAATAAAAAATTAATTTAATAAATATAAATATTATTATAAATTTAATCTGTAACTAAATTAATAAGTTTATCTTGAATATAAATTTTTTTAATTATGTTTCTTTTTTTTATTAATTTTTTTATTTTAAAATCTTTAAAAACCATATCATTAATAATATTTTTATTAGAATTTCTAGGAATTATAATTTTACTACGTACTTTTCCATTAATCTGAATAATTAATAAAATATTTTTATCTATAATTGCTTTTTTATCTACAATTGGCCAAGAAGCATTATCAATATCTCCTTTTCCACCAATATATTTCCATAAAATAAAACATATATGAGGTGTAAAAGGATAAAGCATTTTAATAACATTAATTAATATTTCTTGTAATAACATTCTATTTTTTAAATCATATTTAGAAAATATTATTTTTTTATTTATAAGTTTCATTATAGAAGATATAGCTGTATTAAAAGATCTTTTTCTATTAATATCATCTGTAACTTTAAAAATAGTTTTATGAATTTCTTTTCTAATATTTGTTTGTTCATTATTTAAATTAGATAAATCAATAATTTTAATTATTCCATTTTTAATATGTTTGTATGTAATATACCAAAGTTTTTTTAAAAATTTATTTATTCCTTTTAATTTAAAATTTTTCCATTCTAATGACATTTGAACAGGAGATGAAAACATCAAAAATAATCTTACAGAATCAGCTCCGTATTTTTTTATAAAATAATTTGGATTTATTCCATTATTTCTAGATTTAGACATTTTACTCATACCTGCATATATTAAATTTCTTCCTTTTTTATCATAATATTTTATTATTTTTCCTTTTTTATTTCTTTTTATTATTACATTTGATGGTGAGATCCAATATTTATTTCCTTTAGAATTTAAATAATAAAAAGAATCTGATAAAATCATTCCTTGACATAATAAATTTTCAACAGGTTCATCAGTTTTTACTAAACCAAAATCTTTAAATAATTTATGATAAAATCTAAGATAAAGAAGGTGCATATTTGCATGTTCTATTCCTCCAATATATTGATCTATAGGTAACCAATAATTTACAGATTTTAAATCTAAAATATTTTTTTTATATTTATTACAAGTATATCTAGCATAATACCATGAAGATTCCATAAATGTATCAAAAGTATCAGTTTCTCTAATAGCTGGAACCCCTTTATAATAACATTTATAATATTTAAGATTATTTTTAATATCGTTTATTTTTTTTTTATTTAATATTTTTATTGGAAGTAATACTGGTAATTCATTTTTAGGTACAGTCACTGTTCTTCCGTTTTTAAGTTTTATAATTGGTATTGGGACCCCCCAATATCTTTGTCTTGAAACACACCAATCTTTTATTTTAAATTTTATTTTAAATTTTCCTATTTTATTTATAATTAATAAATTTGATATTAAATTTAAATTATTACAAAAATTATTTTTTTTAATATTTTTCTTTTTTTTATTAAAATTAATTTTATTAAAACCTATAACAGAACCATCATCATAATCTATTAATATGAAATTAGTAGAAAATATAGGTATTTTATTACCATTTAAAGGATTAATTGCATTTAAACCTGTTTTAATAATATTTTTTTTTAAATTATTTTTTTTTTTATTAAAAGTATTATTTAAATAATAATATTTAATAAAAGAAAAAAATAAAGGATTATAAGATGCTACAAATTTAGAAATAGGATGATTAAATGATATAAATATATATTTAGTTTCCATAAATCTATTTGGATAATTAGTATATATAATAATTTGATTTTTTAAATTATTAATTTTTAATTTAATTTTCATTACTTTAGTTTTTCCAATCCAATTTCTTTGCATATTTTTTACTTTTTCAGGCCAACCTTTTAATTTTTCAATATCTTTAAATAATCTATCTGCATATTTTGTTATTTTAATAAACCATTGTGACATTTCTTTTTTTTCTATCAAACTATCACATCTCCAACAACGATTTATAATTACTTGTTCATTTGCTAATACTGTTTTATCTTTAGGGCACCAATTAACTTCCATATTTTTTTTATAAACTAATTTTTTTTTATATAAATTAATAAAAAATAATTGTTCCCATTTATAATATTCTGGGCTAGAAGTATTAATTTCACGATCCCAATCATACCCTAATCCTAAAGATTTAAGTTGTTTTTTCATCAATAAAATATTTAAACATGTCCAATCGTATGGTGAAATATTATTTTTAATAGCAGCATTTTCTGCTGGTAATCCAAATGCATCCCATCCTATAGGATGCAAAACATTTTTACCATTCATTCTATTATATCTAGATATAACATCACCAATAGTATAATTACGAACATGACCCATATGTAAACTTCCAGAAGGATAAGGAATCATAGAAAGACAATAATATTTGTCTTTATTAAAATCTTCAAAAACTTTAAATGTCTTATTTTTAATCCAGTATTTTTGTACTTTTTTTTCTATATTTTTTGATATATATATTTCTTTCATATGGAATAAATATTCCTTTTAATAATAAATTTTATTTATATTTTAATAAAATTTAAAATTAAATAATAAATTATATTTATATTTTTATAAAAATATATTTATTTATTAAATTTAAAATTTTTATTATTTTTAATTTCTAATATTCCATTAAAAGGTGCTTTATTTTTTAAATTTTCTTCTATTCTAATTAATTGATTATATTTAGCAACTCTTTCAGATCTGCTTATTGAACCTGTTTTTATTTGACCAGCTGCTGTTCCTACAGATAAATCAGCAATTGTAGTATCTTCAGTTTCACCTGATCTATGTGAAATTATAGTTGCATATCCATATTTTTTAGCCATTTTAATTGTATTTAAAGTTTCAGTTAAAGTTCCAATTTGATTTGGTTTTATAATAATTGAATTAACTATATTTTTTTTTATACCTTTTTTTAAAAGATTTATATTAGTAACAAATAAATCATCACCTACAAGTTGAATTTTATTACCTAATATTTTTGTTTGATAAGAAAAACCTTTCCAATCTTTTTCATGCAAACCATCTTCTATAGAAACAATAGGATATTTATTAGTTAAATATTCTAAATAATGAGTAAATTCTTTGTAATTAAATATTTTATTTTCATTTTTTAATTTATATAAATTAGTTTTTTTTTCAAAAAGACCTGATGCTGCGCAATCTATTGCTATTGTTATTTCTTTTCCTATTTTATATCCTGAAATTTCTATTGCTTCTTTTATTAACAAAATCGCTTCTTCATTAGAAGATAGTTTTGGAGAAAAACCTCCTTCATCACCAACACCTGTATACATTTTTCTTTTTTTTAAAATATAAAATAAATTATGGAATATTTCTGATCCTATTCTTATAGCTTCTTTAATATTTTTAGCTTTAATAGGTTGAATCATAAATTCTTGTATATCTATGTTATTGTTTGCATGAGCACCACCATTAATAATGTTCATCATTGGTAATGGCATAGTAAAATTTTTAGGAGTATTATTAATATCTGCTATGTGAGAATATAAAGGTATTTTTCTTGACATTGATGCAGATTTTGCTAAAGCAAATGAAACTGCTAGAATTGCATTAGATCCTAAATTTATTTTATTATCAGTACCATCTAAATCTATCATCATTTTATCTAAATCAGATTGATAAATAGCATTTTTTCCTATTAACAATGGAGATATATATTTGTTAATAGAATTAACTGCTTTTTTAACACCCTGTCCTAAAAAACGAGATTTATCATAATCTCTAAGTTCTAATGATTCTAAAGATCCTTTTGAAGCTCCCGATGGTGAAGAAGAAATACCAATAAATCCTCCTTTTAAATGAACTTCAGCTTCTACTGTAGGATGTCCACGTGAATCAATTATTTCGCGTCCAATTATTTTTATAATTTTTGACATTTACTTTCCTTTTTAAAATTAAAAAAATAAATAATTATAAATTATTTAAATAAATTTAATTCACATTTTTTTTTAAAATAAAATTAAAATATTAATTTGTTTTTTTTTAAAATATATTTTAAAATTATTTAAATAAATTTTATTTATAATTAATTTATAATTTAATTATATATTATTTTTTAAAAAAAAAATAATATTAAATTATTTAATTTTAATTTTAAATAAATAATAAATTTTTTTAAATAAAAATTTTTAAAAATATGAAAAATAATATTATTATAACTGATTCCGCTGCAAAACAAATTATTTTTATGTTAAAACATGATATATCTATTATTGGATTACGTATTTTATTAAAAAAATCTGGATGTGCTGGATTTAAATATATATTAAAAAAAGTTAATTTTATAAAAGATAATGATATAATATATGAAAAAAAAGGAGCTAAAATATTTATTTCATTAAAAACTTTAATTCTAATAAATGGAACAAAAATATATTATGTTAAAAAAAAATTAAAAGAAGAATTTATATTTATTAATCCAAAAGCTAATTACTATTGTGGTTGTGGTAAAAGTTTTGGATTTTGAAATAAATAAAAAATTATTAATATTATATTGAATTTTAAAATTAAGGAATAAATTTTGTTAAATAAAAAATCTTATAAAGAAGGTTTTTTTACTTTTATTAAAACAACAACATTACCTTATGGTATAAATAATAAAACAATTTATAAAATATCAAAAAAAAGAAATGAACCAAAATGGATTCTTAATTTTAGACTTAATTCATATAAAATTTGGAAAAAAATGAAAGAACCACATTGGATACAAGGATATTATAAAAATATAAATTATAATAATTTTAGTTACTATTCTGAACCATTAATTAATAAATATAATAATAAAAATATTATTAAAAAAAATAAAAAAAAAAAAATAAATAATTTTTTAACAAATGAAGTTAAATTTACTTTTAATAAACTTGGTGTTCCAATTAAAGATAAAGATAGTAAATTTGCAGTAGATGCAATTTTCGATTCTGTTTCTGTATCTACTACATATAGTAGCAAATTAAAAAATTTAGGAATTATTTTTTGCTCTTTTAGTAATGCAATTAAAAAATATTCTTTTTTAATAAAAAAATATTTAGGAACAGTTGTTCCATATGATGATAATTTTTTTTCTGCTCTTAATTCTTCTGTTTTTTCAGATGGAACTTTTGTATATATACCTAAAAATGTTAAATGTCCTATAGAATTATCTACATATTTTAGAATTAATTCCAAAAAAACTGGACAATTTGAAAGAACAATAATTATAGCAGATGAAGGTAGTTATGTTAGTTATATTGAAGGATGTACAGCACCAAATAGAAATAAAAATCAATTACATGCAGCTGTTGTTGAAGTAATTCTATTTAATAATTCAGAAGTAAAATATTCAACTATACAAAATTGGTTTAAAGGAAATAAACCTAATAATGGAATTTTAAATTTTGTTACTAAAAGAGCAATATGTAAGGGTAAAAATTCAAAAATGTCTTGGATACAATCTGAAACAGGTTCATCTATAACATGGAAATATCCAAGTGTAATTTTAAATGGAGATAATTCAGTTGGTAATTTTTTTTCTGTATCTATTACAAATGGATATCAACAAGCAGATACTGGGACTAAAATGATTCATATAGGTAAAAATACAAAATCTACTATAATTTCAAAAGGAATTGCATCTGGAAATAGTTCAAATACTTACCGTGGTTTAGTTAAAATTATGCCAGAAGCTACAAATTCTAAAAATTTTACACAATGTGATTCTATGATTATAGGAAATAAATGTGGTGTTTATACATTTCCATTTATTGAATCTAATAATAATAGTTCTGTTATAGAACATGAAGCAAATACTTCTAGTATAGGTTATGATCAATTACTTTATTGTAATCAAAGAGGAATTAATATTGAAAATGCTATTTCAATTATTACAAGTGGATTTTGTAAAGAAATATTTTCAGAACTTCCATTAGAATTTGTTATAGAGGCAAAAAAAATATTATCTATTAGTTTAGAAAATAGTGTTTGTTAATAAAATATATAATTAATAATTTAATATTATTTCATTAAGGTAAATAAATGTTATTAATTAAAAATTTAACAGTAAATATAGAAAATAATAAAATAATTGATAAATTAAATTTAAAAATAAAATCAGGAAAAATTCATGTAATAATGGGACCAAATGGATCTGGAAAAAGTACATTAACATCAACATTAGCTGGAAAAAAAAAAAATAATGTTATAAATGGATTTATAATTTTTAAAAATAAAAATTTATTATTATTAAATCCTGAATATCGTGCATGTGAAGGTTTATTTATATCTTTTCAAAATCCAGTATTTATAAATGGAGTCAGCAATAAGTATTTTTTAAAATTATCTATAAATTCTATTAATAAATATAAACAAAAACCTCCTATATGTATGTTTAAATTTAATTATTTATTAAAAAAAAATATTAAATTAATTAAAATTCCTTTTAATATTGCTGATAGATCAGTTAATACAGGTTTTTCTGGTGGGGAAAAAAAAAAAAACGAAATATTACAAATGATTATGTTAAAACCAGATCTATGTATTTTGGATGAAATTGATTCAGGTTTAGATATTGATTCTTTAAAAATTATATCAAATATAATAAATTCTCTAAAAAATTATAAACGTTCCTTTATAATTATTACTCATTATCAAAGAATTTTTAAATATATAAAACCAGATTATATTCATATATTATATAATGGAAAAATAATAAGATATAGTAATTATTCTTTAGCAAAATATATCGAGGATAATGGATATGATTTTATTAAAAAATAAAATCAAATTTAATTTTATTAATCAAATTAATAAAATATTTATTAAAAATATACAAAATCGTTCTAATTATTCATTAAAACATTTTAAAATTGCAAAAAAAATAGGAATTCCTAATAAAAAAGAAGATAAATGGAAATATACTAATATAGATTTAATATTAAAGAATAATTTTGATTCAGTAAAATATTTTGACGAATTTAATATATTAAATAATAAAAATATTTTAAAAATAAATTCATGTAGAATTGTATTAATTAATGGATTTTTTTCTTATAAATTAAGTAATTTTAATACAGATATATGGAAAATAGAAATAGAAAAAGGTTTATATAGAAAAAAATTACCTTTACATATAAAATCAGATTTTTTTTTACATTTAATTGAAAGTTTATCAGAAGAAACTATAAAAATAACTTTAAAAAAAAATACGAATACTATTCGTCCATTATATTTATTACATATTAATTATGGAAATAAAAATTTTAATATAGTTAATATGATTAATTACAGACATCATATAAATATTGAATCCGGTTCTAAATGTCAATTAATTGAACATTTTATAAGTAAAGGGAAAAAAAAAAAATTTATTGGATCACGTACTTCAATTTCAGTAAATAAAATGTCATATTTGAATTATATTAAAATATTTACAGAAAATGATTATACATATCATATATGTAATGATGATATTAATATTAATAAATATTCAAAAGTAATTAATAATAATTTTTTATTAAAATCAGGATTTAATAGAAATCAAATAAATATTAGAATAAAAGGAAAAAAATCTAAAATTTCAATTAATAGTTTATCATTGGTTTCAAATTCAAATATTAGTGAAACAAGAACTTATTTAGAACATAAAAAAGAATTTTGTTCTAGTAAGCAATTACATAAATTAATAGTAAAAGATAAAAGTATAGGTATATTTAATGGAATAATAAAAATTTATAAAAATGCAATAAAATCAAAAAGTAAAATGATAAATAATAATTTAATTTTAGATCCTTTATCAAAAATATTTACACAACCCCATTTAGAAATAAATACTGATAATGTTAAATGCAATCATGGTGCAACTATTGGAAAAATTGATTTAAATCAAATTTTTTATTTACAAACAAGAGGTTTATCATTTAAAAATGCTAAAAAAACTATAATTTTAGCTTTTACTAATGAATTAATAAAAATTAATTTTAGTAAAAAATTAAATAAAATTTTATTTTTAAAGATTAATAATATATTAATGGATATGGTATAATGAATTACCCAATTGAAAAAATTAGATATAATTTTCCTATATTATCAAAAATTATTAATAATAAAACAATTTCATATCTTGATAATGCATCTACATCTCAAAAACCTAATATAGTTATAAATTGTTTAAATAATTATTTAAAATATTTTTATTCTTCTGTAAATCGTAGTTTTTATAAATTATCTAATTATTCAACTTCTAAAATAGAATTTATAAGAAAACAAGTTTCAAAATTTATAAATTCTAATTCTTCTGATGAAATTATTTTTGTTAAGGGTTCTACAGAAGGAATAAATCTTGTTGCTAATAGCTGGGTTAGAAATAATTTAAAATCAGGTGACAATATTTTAATTACTGAAATGGAACATCATTCTAATATTGTACCATGGCAAATAATTGCTAGAGAAAAAAAAATAGAAATTAAATATATTCCTTTATTACCTGACGGAACACTAAATATATCTAAAATATATTCTTTAATTGATGAAAAAACAATGTTTTTTTCTATAACACATATATCTAATGTATTAGGAACTAAAAATAATATATCACAAATAATTAAAAAAATAAGATCTATTAAAAATATTAATATATTAGTTGATGGTTCACAAAATATTATGCACAACAAAGTTGATGTAAAACATTTGGATTGTGATTTTTATGTATTTTCAGGTCATAAAATGTATGGACCTTCTGGTATAGGTATTTTATATGTAAAAAAAAATATTTTAGAAAATATGAAACCATGGGAAGGTGGTGGTTCAATGATTAAAAATGTTAATTTAAATAAAGGTAGTATTTTTTCTGAAATTCCTTTTAGATTTGAAGCAGGTTCTATTAATACTATTGGTATAATAGGTTTAAGTTCAGCAATTGATTATATAGAAAGTATAGGGATTAATAAAATTAAACATTATGAAAAAAATATAATAAAATATACAATTAAGTCATTGAAAATGATTCCAGGAATAATTATTTATGGATCAAATATTAATAATAGTTTAATATCATTTAATTTAAAAAATCATAATGCTTATGATGTAGGAATATTTCTTGATAATTATGGTATTTATATAAGAACTGGTAATCTATGTGCTATTCCTTTAATGTCTTATTTTAAAGTTTCAAGTATGTGTCGTTTATCAATTGCTATGTATACAAATAAAAAAGATATAGATCAACTTATATATGGTTTATATAAAATAAATAATATTTTATAATAATAAATATAGGATATTAAAATGTTAAATTCTCCTTATAAGAATAAATTTATTTTAAATTTTTTATTATGTAAAAATTGGGAAGAAAAATATCTATATTTAATAGAATTAGGTGAATATATATTATCTTGTAAAAAAAATATTCGTAATAATTATAATTTAATACAAGGGTGTCAAAGTAAAATATGGATATTATTATCTATAAATAATATCGGTAAATTAATATTATATGGTGATAGCAATACATCTATAACAAAAGGCTTAATATCAATAATTTTTATATATTATAAAAATATGAATATATTAGAAATAATTAATTATGATATTAATTTTTTTTTTAATAAATTATGCATTAAAAATCATTTGTCACAAAATAGATCTTATAGTTTAGATATTATAGTTAAAAATATCATATATAAATCTTCTTTATATATTAAAAAAATAATAATTTAAAATTATTAATTTTCTTTAAATAAAAATGGCGCCATTTTGCGCCATTTAAATAAATATATTTATTTATTATTTATATTAGATTTATTATTTATATAATTATTATATTTTAAAATATCATTTTTAATTTTTTTAATATCTAATTTGATTCCATTGATATCATTATCTATCTGATCTGTTTTATTATTTATATTTTGCATATCAGAATATAATTTATCTATTTTATCATTACTAGAGCAACCAACCAAAAGAAAAGACAATGCAAATACTATTCCTAAAATTTTTTTTTTATTCATTTTTTAATACCTATATATAATTTATAATATAAAAATTTAATATTTAAAATAATTATATTATTATAACTCTTATTTTATAAAAATAAAATATTAAAATAATATTTTTTGTATAATATTTAATATTTTTTAAAAAAACTTTTTTAAAATAAATTTAAAAAATATAAATTTTATATTATATGAACTGATATATTATTTGTTATACCTTTTGGAACAAGAGATCTAGAAACCATAATAATTATGTCTTTTTTAAAAGCTAAATTTTTTTCTAATGATATATATTTTCCTATATTATAAAAATCATCTGTATTTTCAATTTTTTGTATTAATTGACAATTTATTCCTTTAATTATTAATAATTGTTTTGCTGTTATAATATTATTTGTTAAAGCTAATATTTCAGATTCAGGAAAATATTTACGTATTGATTTTGCTGATTTTCCGCTTTCAGTTTCTACTACTATTAAAGGAGATTTTAATATCTTTGAAATTTTTACAGCACCACAACATACAGATTCAGTTATACTTTTTGTATTATTTTTAATTTCAATAAAATTATTTTTAATTATTGAATCTGTTTTTTTACAAATATTATGCATAATAAAAACAGATTCTAATGGATATTTACCATTAGCACTTTCTCCAGATAACATTACAGCATCTGTTCCATCAATAATAGCATTAGCTACATCACCAGCTTCAGCTCTTGTTGGTCTTGGATTGTTAATCATAGAATCAAGCATTTGTGTTGCAGTAATGACTGTTTTACCTATTAAATTACATTTTTTTATAATCATTTTTTGAGCAAAAATTACATCTTCAACTGGAATTTCAACTCCAAGATCACCTCTTGCAATCATAATACCATCTGATAATTCTAATATTTCATCAAAATTTTTTAATCCTTCTTTATTTTCAATTTTAGAAAAAATTTTTATATTTTTACCTCCATATTTATTTAAATATTTACGAATTTTTTTAATATCATTTTTATTTCTTATAAAAGAAGCTGCTATAAAATCTATTCCTTGTTTGCAGCCAAAAATCAAATCTTTTTTATCTTTTTTAGATAAAATAGGTATATTATTAAATACATCTGGAATATTTATTCCTTTATTTTCTCCTAATAATCCATTATTATTAACTTTACAAATTACTTCATTTTTAGTAATTTTTATTACTGTCATTTCTAATAATCCATCATCTATTAGAATTTTATTTCCATTAATTAAATTTTCAGAAAAGTATTTATAATTAACAGCAATTTTTTTTTTATTACCTAAAAAATATTTATCTGTAGTAAAAGAAAAAATTTGACCTGAATTAAGAAAAACTGTTTTATTTTTTTTAAAATTCATAGTACGTATTTCAGGACCTTTCGTGTCTAACATTATAGATATTTTTTTATGTTTTTTTTCTAATACTTTTCTTAAATTTAAAATTCTATTTTTATGTTCTTTGTGATTTCCATGAGATAGATTAAGACGTATTACATTTATTCCTGAATCAATAAGATTAGAAATTAATTTAATTGATTCAGTTTTTGGACCAATTGTACAAACAATTTTAGTTTTTTTCATAAAGTTTTATTAGTATATAATTTAATATATAATATTAATATATTTATTTTTTTAAAAAAAAATAAAAAATAATTAAATTTTAAATATAATATGAGTTTTAATGTATTTGAATTATTTAAATTAATATAGTAAATATAATTCTATACCTTTTTGAGAAAAGTATTAATTTTAAAATATTAATAAAAATATTTTTAAAATTAAAAAAAATTTTTTTTAAAAAAAAATAAATATTTAATTTTATTTAAATATTTAAATATTATAGAATAAATTTAAAATATTTTAAATATGTAAAATTTTTTAATTAAAATAAAATTAAAATATAATATTTTTTATTTTAAATTTTAAAGTTATTTAATAAATATTATTATTAATAAATTAATTAAAATATAAATAATTTATTTTTATTAAAATTTAATTAATATATTTATAATTAAATAAAATATATAGAATTAAAATAATATTTTTATTATAATTAATTATTTTTAAAAAGGAGGGGTAGCTAAGTGGTTTAAAGCACCAGTTTTGAAAACTGGAAAAGATTATAAAAATCTTTCGTGGGTTCGAATCCCACCTCCTCCTAAATTATTTATAAATAAATAATTTAAAAATTTATTTAAATAAAAGAGAAAAATTTGAAAAAATTTTTAATTTTTCGTCAGTTATATTTAAAAAATTATAAAAAAGTTACATTAAATATGAAAATATTTACTAAAAATCGTAATAAATATAATTATGATGAAATATGGTTATCTCAACACTTTGAAGTTTTTACACAAGGTAAAATTATTAATTATAATAATATTATTAAAAATAATAAAATACCTTTAATTAATAGTAGTAGAGGAGGAAAAATTACATTTCATGGACCTGGTCAACAACTTTTATATTTTTTATTAGATCTTAAAATTAATAAATTAAAAATTTTTGATTTAATTATTTTATTAGAAAAAATAATTATTTCAACATTATATAAATTTAGTATTTTTTCTCATTCTATAAAACATTCACCTGGTGTTTATATAAGATTTTATAAAATATGTTCTATTGGTATTAGTATTATAAAAGGTTGTTCTATTTATGGATTATCATTTAATATTAAAATGGATATGTCACCATTTTTATATATAAAACCATGTGGTTACAAAAATTTAAGAATGACTCAAATAAGTGATCTTTATCCTAAAATTAAAATTATAAATGTATTAAAAGTTTTAATTTTAGAATGTGTAAATTTTTTAAAAATTAAAAAATATAAAATTAATTTTTAAAAAAAAATTATAATATAATTATTTATAAATTAATTTTATATTGAAATTATGGAAACTAAATTAATATGGTTAAAAAAATATATTTAAATAAAAAAAATAATATTAATTTATCAAAAATTATACCTATAAAATTGATAAATAAAAAAATTAAAATAAAAAAATTAAAAAAACCTTATTGGATTAAAAATAAAATACCAATTAATAATAAATTAATAAATAAAATTAAAAATATTATTATTAATAATAATTTAAATTCTGTATGTCAAGAAGCATCATGTCCGAATTTACAAGAATGTTTTAATTCTGGAACAGTATCTTTTATGATATTAGGAAATATTTGTACTCGTAATTGTCCTTTTTGTAATGTTAATAATGGTCGTCCAAAATATAAAGATTATAAAGAACCTTATAATCTTTCAAAAGCTATTTATCAAATGAAATTAAAATATGTTGTAATTACTTCTGTAAATCGCGATGATCTTTATGATGGAGGATCAAAACATTTTTCTAAATGCATTAAAATTATTAGAAAAAAAAATAATAAAATTAAAATTGAAATATTAGTTCCTGATTTTAGAAATTGTATGAATATAGCTTTAAATATATTAAATTTAAGTACTCCAGATGTATTTAATCATAACATAGAAAATGTACCTAGACTTTATAAAAAAATTAGACCTGGAGCAAATTATTTTAAATCTCTTAATTTATTAGAAAAATTTAAATTTTTTAATCCTAAAATAAAAACTAAATCTGGTCTTATGATTGGTTTAGGTGAAAAAACAAATGAAATTTTTAAAGTAATGAAAGATTTAATAAATTGTGGTGTAAACATGATCACAATAGGTCAATATTTACAACCTACTTCTAAACATTTACCTGTAAAAAGATATATAACTTTAGAAGAATTTAAATATATAAAAAAAGAAGCATTAAAAATGGGTTTTAATAATGTTTATTGTGGCCCATTTGTACGTTCATCTTATAATGCAGATTTACAATCAAAAAATTTATTAAATTAAAATTCAAATATTTATATATTCTATTTTTTTTAAAAATTAATTTTTAAATTTTATATTTAAAATTTTTATTTTTTCAAATAAATTTAATTTACATGAAAATAAATTATTTATTAAATTATCTGATAATTTATAAAAATTTTTTATTATATTTTTTTTTTTAAAAAAAACATTTTTATAAAAAAAAATACTATTTAAAATTCTTAAAAATAAATTATCATTCCATATTTTATATGAAATATTTATAATTAATTTATTTAAATAATAAGATGTAAATTTATTAATTTTGCTAATTTTATTTGATAAAAAAATAGAATATTTAAAAGAATAACCAGTTGTATTATTTAATAATCCAGCTCTTAAACCACTACAAGGAATTTTTATATTTTTAATAAAAATATTAAAATTATCATATAAATAAATAGGTATTTTTCCTTTTTCTTCTCTTAATATTTTGTTTAAATTAAATTTATTTTTTACAATATATTTAAATATATTATTATTATTAATTTTAATATTTAAATTTTTACTATTTAAATAAATTGTATCTTCAATAATAAAAGAATATGGAGATATTGGTAAAATATATAAAAATCTATAACCATATTTTTGACTTATTGTAGAATCCATAATGGTTGGATTTTTTATATTATGATATTTATTAAGTTTAAATTCTTGACCAAAAAAAAATTGAAAACATAAATTTTTATTATTATTTTTTTTATAACCACGACCATCAAATATTATATCTGCATTTAATATAATATTATTATTTAATTTTACAGAATGATCGCTTAAAATACTAACAACATATTTGAATAATATTTTTTTTTCAAAATATTTTATTATAAATTTATAAAATTTATATGAAGTAATAGTTAAATATTCTGTATTTATTATTCTTCTATAATTTTTAAAATTAACAATATATTTATTCCAAAAATTATCTATAATAGGAAATATCCAATTGTTTTTAATTAAATTGATATCAGTAAAATTAAAAGACCAAGTTTTATTTATATTTATGTTTAAATTTTTTTCAATTAATAAAATATCTAAATCTGGAAAATGTTGTTTTAAACGAATAGCAATTAATCCATTAGATAATCCCAATCCAATAAAAATTATATTGAAATATGATTTCATATATATATATTTTTTTTTTTTAATATATAAATATAATTTATTTATTTTATTAAATAATATTTAATATTTTAAATTTTATTTAAAATATTAAAAAATGTTATAATTAATATTTAATTTTAAATTATAATTATAAATTTATTATTAATAAATATATTATAAATAATATAAATTATATTTTTATTTAATTATATAATATTGTTATATATTTATAAAATTAATTTTTTAACTATATTAAATATTTTATAATATAAATATTATTATTAAAATTAAAACTAATAATAAATGTTTATTAAAATATAAAATATATTCAATTTAAATATAAAAAAATTATATTTTTATTTTTTTTAAAAAAAAAATTTAAATTTTAAATTTATTTATATATTAAATTATTTAAAAAATTAAATTTTTTAAGAAATATTAATTATTATAATAATTAATATTTTAAATAAAAATATTAAAAATAAAAATTGTAAAAAAATATTTTTTACATAATTATTATTATAATAATTTTATAATTTATTATATAAATAATTAAGTTTTTAAAAAAATTATTTTTTATAATTTTATATTATTATATATAATATAATTAATTTTTTAGTTATAAATAAAAATTTATTATTTAAAACTTTTATTTATTATGTTATTAATTTTTACAATAATTAATATCATTATTAATATTATTATTAATAAATAAAAATTATATTATTTTGTAATTTATTTAATAAATTTAAAAGTATTTTAGTTTTTTATTTTATTTATAAATAAAAAATATAAATGAAATATTAATTTATAATTTAATTATATTAATTATTTTAAATTTTTATTTAAAAATTAAATTAACATATCTTCTATTTTTTTTTCTTTAAAAGGATTATTTATTAATGATATAATAAGTACTTCATCTATTGAATTAACTATATTAATATTTAAAATTTTTAAAATGTTATTTGGTATATCTTCTAAATCTCTTTTATTTTCATAAGGTATTAAAACTTTTTTAATTCCACCTCTATGTGCAGCTAAAAGTTTTTCTTTTAATCCACCTATAGGTAATATTCTACCTCTTAAGGTAATTTCTCCTGTCATAGCAATATACGATTTTACTGGATTTTTTAAAATACAAGAAAATATAGAAGTACATATAGCAATACCAGCACTTGGTCCATCTTTTGGAGTAGCACCTTCAGGAACATGAATATGTATATCTTGTTTATCATAAAAATAATTATTTATTCCAATTTTAAATGTTAATGATTTTACTACTGTAATAGCTGCTTGAATTGATTCTTTCATTACTTCACCAAGAGAACCAGTATAAATTAATTTTCCATTTCCTGGTACACATTCAGTTTCTATAGATAAAAGATCTCCTCCTGAATCTGTCCAAGCTAATCCTGTTACTTGACCTATTATATTTTTTTTTTCTGCATAACCATAATTAAATTTTTTAATACCTAAAAATTTTTTCAAATTTTTTTTATTAATGTTAATGTGTTTAATTTTTTTATTAAAAATTAGATTTTTTACTGTTTTACGACATATTTTAGATATCTCTCTCTCTAAATTTCTAACACCTGATTCTCTGGTGTAATATCTTATTATATTTAATATAGTTTCTTTTTCTATTACTAATTCATTTTTTTTTAAAGCATTATTTTTTATTTGTTTTGGAATTAAATATTTAATAGCAATATTAGTTTTTTCATCTTCAGTATATCCTGAAATTTTTATTATTTCTAATCTATCAAGCAACGGAGATGGTATATTCATAGAATTTGTAGTAGCTAAAAACATTACATCAGAAAGATCATAATCTAATTCTACATAATTATCATTAAATGCCATATTTTGTTCAGGATCTAAAACTTCAAGTAATGCAGATGATGGATCGCCTCTTGTATCAAAAGACATTTTGTCAATTTCATCTAATAATAAAAGAGGATTTTTAACTCCTATTTTAGAAATTTTTTGTATTATTTTACCAGGCATTGAACCTATATAAGTACGACGATGTCCACGAATTTCAGCTTCATCACTAACTCCACCTAAAGATATTCTTATATACTTACGTCCAGTTGCTTTAGCTATAGACTTTCCAAGTGAAGTTTTACCAACACCAGGTGGTCCTACTAAACAAATAATAGGGCTTTTTGTTTTTTTTTTTCTACTTTGAACTGATAAATATTCTAAAATTCTTTCTTTTACATTATTTAAACCGTAATGATCTTTTTCTAAAATATTTTTAGCTTTTATAATATTTTTTTTAACTTTACTTTTATTATACCAAGGTATAGATAATATACATTCAATATAACTTCTTACTACAGTTGCTTCAGCTGACATTGGTGACATCATTTTTAATTTATTAAATTCTGATATAACTTTTTCTTTAGCTTCTTTAGACATTTTAATTTTTTCTATTTTAATTTTTAATATTTTATTTTCATCTTTTATTTCATCTATATCACCTAGTTCTTTTTGAATCGCTTTTATTTGTTCATTTAAATAATATTCTCTTTGACTTTTTTCCATTTGATTTTTAACTCTACTTCTGATTTTTTTTTCTATTTTTAATAAATCAATTTCTAGTTCAATCATTTTCATAAGATATTCTATTTGTTCTTTTATATCATTTATTTCTAAAATTAATTGTTTATCAGATACTTTTAAAGGCATATGAGAAGCAATTGTATCAACTAATCTAGAAACATCATCAATAGAATTTAAAGAAATAATTATTTCTTTTGGTATTTTCTTATTTAAATTAATATACAATTTAAATTGTTTTAATATAGTTCTTATTAAAACTTCTTTTATATTTAAATCTAATTTATTAATTTTAATATTATCAATTTTTGATGATAAATAATTACCATTATCTATTAAACATTTTAATTTTATTTTTTTTAAACCTTCAACTAATATTTTTATAGTACCATCTGGAAGTTTAAGGACTTGAAGTATAGATGACAAAGTACCTATATTATAGATATCATTTATACATGGATTATCTTTTAATGATTCTTTTTGAGCAACTATTATAATTTTTTTATCTAATTCAATTGCAATTTCAAGAGATTTAATTGATTTTTTTCTACCTACAAATAAAGGAATTATCATATATGGGTAAACCACTACATCACGAAGTGTTAATACAGGAATTGATATATTTTTGCAAATATCAGAATCTTCATTCATATATTTATCTCTTAGATTTAATTAAGTTTAAATTTGAAATTTATTAAAATATAAATTTTATATAATTTTATTATTTATTATATATAATAATAGGTTTAGATTTACCTAGAACAGTGCTTTCTTCTATTAATACTTTTTTCACATTTTTTTTAGATGGAATTTCATACATTGTTTCTAATAAAATGTTTTCTAAAATAGATCTTAAACCTCTAGCACCAATGTTTCTTTTAATAGTTTTTTTTGCAATATAAATTAAAGATTCATATTGAAATTCTAAATTAACATTTTCTAATTTAAATAAATTTTTATATTGATTTATTATTGAATTTTTTGGTTTGTGTAAAATTTTTACTAATTCTTTTTTTTTTAATTTATTTAATTGAACTATTATTGGCAAACGACCAACTAATTCTGGTATGAAACCAAATTTAATTAAATCTTTTTGATTAATTTTATTATTTTTTTTAATATTTTTAATATTATTTGAATAATTTTTAATTTTTGCATTAAATCCAATACCTGTATTAATTTCATTTTTATTTTCAATAAATTTATTAATTCCAGAAAAAGAACCACCACAAATAAATAATATTTTAGAAGTATCAATATTTAAATATTCTTGTAAAGGATGCTTTCTTCCACCTTTTATCGGAACAGAAGAAATAGTTCCTTCTATTATTTTTAAAAGAGCTTGTTGAACACCTTCACCAGAAACATCTCTAGTAATAGATGGATTATAAGATTTACGAGAAATTTTATCAATTTCATCAATATATATTATTCCTTTTTGTGCTTTTTCAATATCATAAGAACATTTTTGTAATAATTTATTTAAAATATTTTCTACATCATCACCAACATATCCAGCTTCTGTTAGAGTTGTGGCATCAGATATAGCTAAAGGAATATCTAAAAAATTTGCAAGTTTTTCTATTAAAAAAGTTTTTCCACTTCCAGTTGGTCCAATTAGTAAAATATTACTTTTTCCAATTTCATTATTATTTAAAATATAATTTTTATTTAAACATTTATAGTGATTATAAATAGCCACAGAAAGTATTTTTTTAGCTTTTTTTTGACCTATAACATGTTCTTCAAGATAATTATATATTTGATAAGGTTTTTTTATTTTTAAATTTTTAATTTTATCATTATTTATTTTTATATTATTTTCAATAATTTCATTACATAAATATATACAATTATTACATATACAAGATGATTTTCCTGAAATTATTTCAAATACTTCTTTTTGATTTTTATTACAAAAAGAGCAATAAAGTATTTTTTTATTATTTTTCTTATCTATCATTATTTAATCTCTTTAAAATTTAATTATATGTTAATTTTAATAAAAAATTATTTTTTATTTAAATTTTAAAAAATATTTATATAAATTTAAATTTATTAAATTTAATATTTAAATTCTTTTATTTAAAATAAAATCAACTATGCCATATTTAATTGCTTCATTTGCAGATAAAAAACAATCTCTTTCAGTATCTTTACATATAGTTTCAATATTTTTTCCTGTATGTTTAGAAATTAATTTATTTATTTTTTTTTTTATTTTTAAAATTTCTTTAGCATGAATTTCTATATCAGTAGCTTGACCTTGAAACCCTCCTAATGGTTGATGAATCATAATTCTTGAATTTGGTAAACAAAATCTTTTTCCTTTAGATCCACTTGCTAATAATAAAGCCCCCATTGAAGAAGCTTGTCCCATACATAAAGTACTAATATCTGGTTTTACAAATTGAATTGTATCATATATTGACATACCTGATGTAATTATTCCACCTGGAGAATTAATATATAAATTTATATCTTTTGAAGGATCTTCAGATTCTAAAAATATTATCTGTGCTATTATTAAATTTGCCATGTAATCTTCTATATAACCTGTTATAAATATTATTCTTTCTTTAAGTAATTTAGAAAAAATATCATATAAACGTTCACCTCTATATGTATTTTCTACAACAACTGGTAAGAAATATTTTTCATTTAATTTATTAAAATTATTATTATATAATAACATATTATCCTCTTTGATTTTTATAAAAAAATAAATAAAATTTAATATTTAATTAATAATTAATTTATTATTTATAATATATAAATATAATTTATTAATATCTAATATTTTTAAATTATATTTATTTTTTAATTATTCCAATTTAATAAACAATGATTTTTTTTTCCTTTTTTTAAAATAGTAAATCTATTATAAAGTTTATCATTTTCATTTAAACAATATTTAGGACAATTTTGTTTATTACCATTTATAGATATTGCATTTGATATTATTAAAATTTTAGCTTGATTACGAGAAATAGCTAATTTAGAATTTTTTAGAATTTGTTGTAAGTCATAACATTTTTTTATATTTATTGTTTTAATTCCGTCTTTATATAATTGTTTAAAATCTTTTTCTGTTAAGTTTGTAACTTTATTTTTAAATAAACTGTATGTTATTCTTTTTGCTGATTTTAATTCTTTTTTTCCATGAACAATTTTAGTAATTTCTTCTGCTAATATTTTTTTTTTATAATAATAAAGTTTATTTTCAAATTTATATTTTTTTTCTATTTTTTTAATTTCAATATTATTTATTAAATTAAAAATTTTTAAAAATTTTAATAAATCATTATCAGGAATATTAATCCAAAATTGATAAAATTTATAAGGACTTGTTTTATTTTTATCTAACCAAATTGTTCCACTTTTTGTTTTACCAAATTTTATTCCATTAGAATTAGTTATAATAGGAACAGTTAAACCATATACTTTTTTTTTATATAATTTATTAGTTAAAAATATTCCAGAAATTATATTTCCCCATTGATCTGCTCCACCAATTTGTAATAATACATTATATTTTTTATAAAGATAAGAGAAATCATAACTTTGTAATAAATTATAAGAAAATTCAGTAAAAGAAATACCATTTTTTTTATTTTTTAATCTATTTTTAATAATTTCTTTAGTAATCATTTTATTAACTGAAAAATATTTCCCTATTTTATTTAAAAATTTAATAATATTAATTTTATTAAACCAATCTTCATTATTTAAAATAATAGCACTATTATTTTCGCAGTTAAAATTTAAAAACATAGATATTTGAATTTTAATTTTTTTTATATAATTTTTAATTTTTTCTACATTATTAAATTTACGTTCTGTATTTTGAAAACTAGGATCACCAATTAATCCAGTAGAACCTCCAATTAGTATTATTGGACGATGTCCTGACAATTGAAATTGCTTTAAACATAATAAAACTACTAAATGTCCAACATGTAAACTATCGGATGTTGGATCAAAACCACAATATAAATTGATATTTTTTTCTAATAATTTTTTAGATAAATAATCTTTATTTGTAATTTGATAAATCATATTTCTATTATATAATTCTTTTATTAAGTTATTTTTTTTCATGTATTATATTTTATTTTAATTTATAAATTAAATTTAAATTATTTAAAAATTTATTCTAATATATATTAATATATAAATAAATAAATTAAATATTGATTTAATAAAAATTAATTGATATTATTTCAATTATTTAATTTAAAATTGAATAATAAGTTAAAAATTTAATGTTTAAAATTTTTTAAATTTAGAGTATAAATATATGAAAGTAATAAAATTTTTATTTAAAATATTAATATTTATATTTTTTATGTCTATAAGCGGTTGTAAAGAAATAGTTTTAATGTTTCCAAAAGGTCAAATTGGAATAGAACAACGTAATTTAATTATTATATCTTTAATATTAATGTTAATATTAGTTATACCTGTTATAATCATGACTTTTATATTTATATTAAAATATAAATCATCAAATTTAAATTCTAAATATGATCCTGATTGGTGTTATTCTAAAAAAATAGAATTTTTTATATGGATAATTCCTTTTATTATAGTTTCTATATTAAGTTATATAACATGGAAATCAACACATAAATTAGATCAAAGAAAAAAAATAATATCAAAATATAAAACAATTAATATTCAAGTTATATCTATGGATTGGAAATGGTTATTTATTTATCCAAAAAATAATATAGCTACAATAAATGAAATTGCTTTTCCTGTTAATATTCCAATAAAATTTGAAATTACATCAAATTCAGTAATGAATTCATTTTTTATTCCTCAATTAGGAAGTCAAATTTATGCTATGTCAGGTATGAATTCTATACTTAATATTATATCAAATAAACCTGGAAATTATAAAGGTATTTCTTCTAATTTTAGTGGAAAAGGTTTTTATGGAATGAAATTCAAAGTAATAGTTACAAATGATAAATATGATTTTTTAAATTGGATTAAAAAAGTCAAATCATCTTTTAATATTATTAAAAATATTAAAGATTATGAATATATATCACATCCAAGTGAAAAAAATTCAATTAAATATTTTTCTTTTGTCGTGCCTAAATTATATCAATATGTAATTAAAAAATCTTATCAAAATAGGATAAACTTTATTAAAGTAAATTAAATTAATTTTTATTTAATTAAGGAAAAATAATGATTTTAGGAAAATTAAATTTTAGTTCAATTCCATATAATGAACCAATTATAATGTTTACAATAATTATAACATTATTTTTAATATTTGGAATTTTTTATACTATTAGTTATTTTTCAAAATGGAAATATATATGGTTTGAATGGATAACTTCATTAGATCATAAAAAAATAGGAATAATGTACATTATTATATCATTAATAATGTTATTAAGAGGATTTATTGATGCTTTAATGATGCGTTTTCAACAATCCATTGTTTCATCTGGAGGGAATGGTTTTTTAACACCTAAACATTATAATCAAATAATAACTGCTCATGGTGTTATTATGATTATTTTTATGGCTACACCTTTAATTATTGGATTAATGAATATTATAGTTCCATTACAAATAGGATCAAGAGATGTTGCATTTCCTATTTTAAATTCTATAAGTTTTTGGTTGTTTTTTTCAGGTTTTGTTCTTATAAATTTATCTCTTGGTATTGGTGAATTTGCACAGACTGGATGGTCTGCTTATCCACCTTTATCAGGAATAGAATACAGTCCTGGTGTTGGTGTAGATTATTTAATATGGAGTATGCAAATAGCTGGAATTGGAACTATTCTTACTGGTATAAATTTTTTTACTACTATTATTAAAATGAGAGCTCCTGGAATGAATATTATGAAGATGCCAGTATTCATATGGACATCTTTATGTACTAATACATTAATTATTGCTTCGTTTCCAATTTTAACAGTAACTCTTTTATTATTATCACTAGATAGGTATATAGATACACATTTTTTTACTAATGAATTAGGTGGTAATATTATGATGTATATAAATCTTTTTTGGGCATGGGGGCATCCAGAAGTTTATATTTTAATATTACCTGTATTTGGTATTTTTTCAGAAATAGTATCAACTTTCTCTAAAAAACGTCTTTTTGGTTATAATTCATTAATATGGGCAACAGTTTCAATAACTTTATTATCTTTTTGTGTATGGATTCATCATTTTTTTACTATGGGATCTGGAGCTGATGTAAATTCATTTTTTGGTATTATGACTATGATAATTGCTATACCTACTGGAGTTAAAATTTTTAATTGGTTGTTTACAATTTATAAAGGAAAAGTACATTTTCATACATCTATGTTGTGGACTATAGGTTTTATAATTACATTTTCTATAGGAGGTATGGCTGGAGTATTACTTTCAATACCAGGGGCTGATTTTGTATTACATAATAGTATGTTTTTAGTAGCTCATTTTCATAATGTAATTATAGGAGGTGTTGTATTCGGATGTTTTGCAGGAATTAATTATTGGTTTCCTAAAGTTTTTGGTTTTACTTTAAATGAAAAATGGGGTAAAATTTCTTTTTATTTTTGGATTTTAGGATTTTATATTTCATTTATTCCTCTTTATATATTAGGATTAATGGGAATGACTAGAAGATTAAGTAATGATATAGATCCTAATTTTCATTCTTTATTAAAAACATCTGCAATAGGTAGTATTATTATTTCTATAGGTATTATATCTCAAATTATACAAATAATATTAAGTATTATTAATAGAAAAAAAAATATAGATATTACAGGAGACCCATGGGATGGTAGAACTCTAGAATGGTCTACATCTTCACCTCCTCCTTTTTATAATTTTGCTATTATACCTAAAGTAAACAATAAAATAGATATTTTTTGGTATATTAAAAATAAAAAAAAAACAGATAAAAAAAATAATTTTATTTATGAAAAAATTCATATGCCAAAAAATAATAGTATAGGTTTTATAATATCAATAATTAGCATTATTTTATGTTTTTCATTAGTATGGCATATTTGGTGGATTACAATAATATGTATTATATCAATAATAATTTATTTTGTAATTCATACATTTAATAAAGATATATATCAAAATATTTCAGTAGATACAATTAAAAAAATAGAAAATAACAATTTTAAAAAAATTAAATTAGAGAATAACAATGTTAAATAAAAAAAAAAATTATAAAAATAATTACAAAAAAAGTATTCTTAATTATGATAATAATATAAAAATTTTTGGTTTTTGGATTTATTTAATGAGTGATATTATTTTATTTTCTACTTTATTAGCTACTTATTTTGTTTTAAAAAATAATTTATATAATTTAATTATAGTAAAAAATATTTTTAATTTATTTTTTACTTTTATTGAAAGTATTGTATTATTAATAAGTAGTTTAACTTTTGGAATTTCTAAATTTTATATTAAAAAATTTAATAAATTAAAAACAATTAAATGGTTAATTATTACTTTTTTTTTTGGTTTTATATTTATTTTAATTGAAATTTATGAATTTTTAAATTTAATAAATAAAGGTTATTGTCATAATAAAAGTGCTTTTTTATCTTCTTATTTTACTTTAATAGGAATGCATGGATTACATGTTATAATTGGTTTATTATGGATAATAATTATGATTATACATATATATATAAATAAATTTAGTATATCAAATTTAATTAGATTTAAATGTTTAAGTTTATTTTGGCATTTATTGGACATAATTTGGATTGTAATTTTTACCTTTGTTTATTTAATTGGAGTTATATAATTGAATAAAAAATTCAATTTATTTAAAAAAAAAAATTTTTATAAAAAAAAATATTTAATAGGTTTTTTACTTTCTTTATTTTTTACAACCTTATCATTTAATATTGTAAATAATAGTTTATATAGTATTAAAATTATTATTTATATTTTAATTTTATTTTTAATGAATATTTCTACACATATAATATTTTTTTTAAATATAAATAAATATGAACAAAATATTTTATATATTATATCATTTTTATTTACAATATTAATTTCAATTATTTTAATTATTGGTTCTTGTTTAATATTTAATTTTATTTGTAAAAATTTTATGAGTTAATAAATATTGATAAATTTAAATTTATTATAAATAATTTTTTATATTTTAATATTTTAAATATAATAATAAAATTTATTATATAAAATATTTTATATTAATTAATTAATTATTTAATTATAATTTTTAATTATAATTTATAATTAAATTACATTTAAAATTAAAATATAATTTTTAGTAAAAAAAAATTTATATTTTTTAAAATATAAAATTATTAATTTTTTATATTAAATTTTATTAATATTTTATTTTTTTTTGATTTATTATTAATAAAATTATTTAAATTAAATTAATATTTATTTTATTTTTTTTTAATAAAAATTTTTAATTTAATTATATTAAAAATTTAATATATAAAAAAAATAAAATAATATATATAAACATAATAAATAAAATTATTATTTTATTTTTTTATATATTTTTTATTAAAATAATCAATAAACAATTTACCAATTAAATGATCTATTTCATGTTGTATACATATTGATAATAAATTACAAGCATATAATTTAAAATATTTACCTTTATAATTTTTTGCTTTTAATTTTATTTTTTTATATCTTTGAATCAACCCACTTATATTAGGTATTGATAAACATCTTTCATTTGATTTTGTAATACCTTTTACTTGAATAATTTCTGGATTAATTAAAATTAATTTACTATTTTTTTTTTTTAAAATATCAATAACAATTATACGTTTATTTATATTTACTTGAGTTGCAGCTAATCCTATACCATTAAAGTAGTACATAGTTTCAAACATATTATTTATAATACTTATAATATTATTATCAAATAAATTAACAATTTTAGCAATTTTACGTAAATTTATATTAGGATAATGTAATATTTTTAATATTGACATATTTTATATTAATAATTTAATTATTATTAAAAATTAATATTTAATATAATTTAATTTATTAAATTATAATTATTTTAATTAAAATTATATAATATTTTATATTAACATATATTTTTTTTTATTAATTTTTTTTTAAAAAATATTTTTTTTTAAAAATTAAGTTTACATTTTTATTAAAATATTATAATATAATAAAATATATTATATTAATTTTATAATTTAGGGGCTATAGCTCAGAAGGAAGAGCACCTGCTTTGCACGCAGGATGTCAGCGGTTCGATTCCGCTTAGCTCCAAAAATAATTTAATTAATTTTAAAATAAAATTAATTAAGGTGCGGTAGTTCAGTTGGTTAGAATATCGGCCTGTCACGCCGGAGGTCACGGGTTCGAATCCCGTCCGCACCGTATTAAAAATTAATAAAAATATTATTTTATAGTATTTTTATTTTTAAAATAAATTATTATAATTATATGACTTTAATACATTTTGCATTAAGGATACTACTGTCATAGGACCAACACCCCCAGGGACTGGTGTTATATATGATGCTTTTTTTAAAGAACTTATATAGTCTACATCTCCTACCAATATTCCATTAATTAATTTATTAATACCAACATCAATAACTATTGATCCTTTTTTAATCCATGAACCATGTACAAATTTTGCTTTTCCTAAAGCTACTATAAGTAAATCAGATTTTTTAATTAAATATTTTAAGTTAATATTATAAATATTTGTAATTGTTACATTACAGCCCAATAATAATAATTTTAAACTAATTGGTTTTCCTACAATATTTGATTCACCTAATACTAAAGCATTTAAACCAAAAATTTTAATATTATAAAAATTCAATAATGATAAAATACCTTTTGGAGTACAAGGTACAAAAAATGAACGTTTAAAAAATAATTTACCTATATTAAATGGATTAATACAATCTACATCTTTATTAGGTATAATATTTTCACATATATTATTATTATTTAATTTTATAGGTAAAGGCATTTGAATTAAAATTGCATCTATAAGAATAGAATAATTTAATTGATCTATTAATTCTAATACATTTATTTCAAAAATATCATTTGGAAAATTATATATTAATAATTTAAATCCTATTTTATTACAATATTTTTTTATTAAAATAATATATAATTTTGATGAATAATTATTTCCTATTAAAATTACTGCCAATACAGGAACTCTATTTCCATTTTTAATTAAATTTTTAACTATTTTAAATAGTTTGTTTTTTATATTTTTAGATAATTTTTTACCATCAATTATAGAAGCTAACATTTAATAAATTTCCATATAATTTTAATATTTTAATAAAATTTAAATAAAATATTTACTTTAATTGAAATTTAATATAAAATTTAAAAAAAATATATTTTATTAATTATTTAATATTAAAAAGCGCTCTTAGCTCAAATGGATAGAGCAACAGCCTTCTAAGCTGTAGGTTGCTGGTTCAAATCCAGTAGAGCGCATTTTATTAAAATAAAATTTTAATAATTTATTATATAATAATTATTTAATAAATTTTTTATTTTATAAAATATATTGACTGTATTTATTAAATATTGTTTAATTATCACAATATGCCCAGATAGCTCAGTTGGTAGAGCAAAGGATTGAAGATCCTTGTGTCCTTGGTTCAATTCCAAGTCTGGGCAAATTTAATATATTAAATTTTTAAAAAATAATTAAATAATTTATTAAATTTAAATTTAATTTATATATTATTAATATATTTTATATATAAATTTTTATTTTAAAATTATTTAAATTCAAATTAAATGCGGAAATAGCTCAGAGGTAGAGTACAACCTTGCCAAGGTTGGGGTCGCGAGTTCAAATCTCGTTTTCCGCTATAAAATATATAAAATATTAAATATAAATATTATTTTTTTTAAAATTTTAAAATTTTAATTATTTATTATTTAATAAATATTATTAATATCTAAAATAGAAAATTTTATGTTAAAAATATTTAATACAAAAACAAAAAAAAAGGAAGTATTTAAACCAATAAATACTAAAAAAGTTAATATATATGTATGTGGAGTTACAGTATATGATTTATGTCATATAGGACATGGAAGAACATTTTTAATTTTTGATATTATTGTTAGATATTTAATATATAAAGGATATAAAGTAAATTATATTAGAAATATAACTGATATAGAAGATAAAATAATTTTAAAATCTATTAAATATAAAAAATCTTTTAATGTTATTTCAAATAAAATGATTAATAAAATGCAAATAGATTTTGATAAACTTAAAATAATTAGACCAAATTATGAACCAAAAGTTACAGATTATATAAATTTAATTATTAAATTTATATTTAAACTTTTAAAAAAAAAAAATGCTTATATATCAAAAAATGGTGATGTTGTTTTTAGTATAGATACATATAAAAATTATGGTAAACTATCTAAACAGAATTTATTAAAATTAAATTTAGGATATAAAATAAAAAACAATATTTATAAAAAAAATCATTTAGATTTTGTTTTATGGAAAATATGTAGCAAAAAAGAACCAGGTTGGATTTCCCCATGGGGTTATGGAAGACCTGGTTGGCACATTGAATGTTCAGCTATAAAATTATTTTTAGGAAATAATTTTGATATCCATGGAGGCGGATCTGATTTAATATTTCCGCATCATGAAAATGAAATTGCACAATCTAATTGTTTATTTGATAAAAATGATATTGGAAAATGGATACATACTGGTATGTTACTTATTAATAAAAAAAAAATGTCCAAGTCAAAAGGTAATTTTTATTATATAAGAGATATTATTAAAAAAAATAATTATGAAATATTAAGATATTTTTTTCTTTCAAAACATTATAGAAGTGAATTTTATTATAAAGAAGAAAATATTAAAAAATCTAGCAAATCATTAAGAAATTTATATTTTTCATTAAAAGATACTAATACAAATTTAAATACAGCAGGAGGAGAAAAATTTATATTAGAATTTAATAAAGCTATGGATGATGATTTCAACATCCCTGCTGCATACTCAGTATTATTCAAAATATCACATAAAATAAATAAATTAAAAAAACAAAATTCAAAAAATGTAAATAAAATAGCTTCAACATTAAAATTATTAGGAAATATTTTGGGTTTATTAGAACAAGATCCTTATAATTTTTTAAAAAATAAAAATAATAAAAAATATAATAAATATTATATATTAAAATTAATTAAAAAGAGAAATTTAGCACGTAAAAATAAAAAATGGGATATTTCTGATAAAATTAGAAATAAACTTAATAATATTGGTATAATTTTAGAAGATGAAAAAGAAAAAACAAATTGGTATATTATTTAATAAAAAATTAAATAAAATTAATTCTTAAAATTACTAATTTAAAAATAAATATTTTTTAAAATTTTTATTAAATTACCTTTTATATATAAATCTTGAATTATATCAAATCCTCCTATAAATTTACAATTAATCCAAATTTGAGGAAAAGTAGGCCATTTAGAAAAAAATGGTAATTCTAAATGAATATCAGGATTTTCTAAAATATTTACATAATTAAAATTTATTTTTGAATAAATTAAATAATTTAATGATTTTTTAGAAAATAAACACATTGGTGATTTTGGTGTTCCTTTAATATAAATTATTATATTACTACTTTCTATTTGTTTTTTAATTTTTTTAATTACTTTATTCAATTAAAAATCCTTATATTCAAATTAATTTAATTTATTTTAGTTTTAAATAATTAATTTATTATTTTATATTTTAAACATATATAATATTAGATATTTATAATATATAATTATTTTAATATAGTTTTTATTAAAAGGCCCCTTAGCTCAGTTGGTTAGAGCGGGCGACTCATAATCGCTAGGTCACTGGTTCGAACCCGGTAGGGGCCATTAATAAATTTTATATTTATTTTTTAAAAAAAATATAAAATTTATTAAAAATATTAAAACTTATTCCATTTAATTTTATATTTTGTTTTACATTTTAAATGTGACCCTTCATTAGTAATAAATATACCAGGTGCTGTAATAAGAATATCATTATAAAATAATAATGGTATTTGTTTTCTGCACCATATAGGTATATTAAATTTTTGCCAAATTTTTTTTAAATAAATACCATGTCTATTTTTTATTAAGTAAATTAATTTATTAATTGATGTAAATCTTATTGATATAAATTCATTTACTAATGGAGGTCTTATAATTGATATATAAATATTTTTAGTAAAAAAATTAAATTTATTTAAATTTAATTTATTATTTATATTTTTTATTTGATTTTTTTTATATTTATTATTGATATTTTTTTTTTCTATAATTCCTAAATTAAAAGGTAATATAAAAATATTGTATTTAATATTCCAAAATAATATAAGATTATTATATATATATATATTAATATTTGTAATATATATACGATCTTTAAATTTTTTTATTTCTTTATTTTTATCAATTTTTATTTTTGCAACTGAATTATTTTTACTATTAATTATTTCTTTCCAAATAAAATATAATTTTTTAATAGAAGGCATTTTTATTTTAAATTTTGAAAACCATATTCTTAATAAATAAAATACTTGTATTATATTTAAATTTAATAAATAAGTATAAACAATTGACCCATCAGATTGAAATATTTTATTAAATTCTTTTTCAAGAAGATTATAAATTAATTTTTCTTGAATATAACAAAGTTTAGAACTACGATTTGCTGTTGAATAAAATGATTGCCATCTTTTTATAATTAAAGGTAAAATTTTTTTACGTAAAAAATTACGATCAAATTTAATTTCATTATTACTAATATCTTCTAACCATTTTATATTATAATATAAAGCATATTTTTTTAATTTATCTTTATTTATATTTATCATTGGTCTTATTAATAAACTATTATTAAATTTAGAATACATTTGTATTCCTGACATTCCATTTGGACCGCTACCACGTTTAATAGATAAAAATAAAGTTTCAATTTGGTCATTAAGATTATGAGCTGTAATCAATACTTCATTTTTTAACATATGTTTATATATAGAATTATATCTAGCTTTTCTAAATGAAGCTTCTATGCCATCTGAAATATTTTTAATAATAACTTTTTCAGTAATAAATTCAATATTACGTTTTTTACATTCTCTGTAACAATGATTTAAAAAAATATTATTATAATTTTTTATTATATGTTGTATGTAAATCGCTCTAATAATAGGTTTTTTATATTTTTTTTTAAATTTATTATTTAAATTCATATAATAAATAATATCTAATAAAACTGTTGAATCTAAACCTCCACTAAAAGCTAACAATATATATTTATAATTTTTTATATTATTTATTACTTTATTTCTTAATATTTTAAAATTTATTATATTAATCATATTAATTTTTCAAATAAATTTTTTTAAAAATTAAAATTATAATATTGGACTTAAAAAATAAAAAATAATTTCAATTAATTTTTTCCAATATGGTCTTTTATACCAAATATTATATTCTATTATTTTTGATTTAGAAAAATAATATTTTTGAATTTTATATAAATTTCTAATAAAATTAGTATCTTTAATTAATAAAGTTATTTCGAAATTTAATAATAAACTTCTAATATCTAGATTTACAGTTCCGATTAAACTAAATTTTTTATCTATAACAATACTTTTTGTATGAATAAAACCATAATTAAATTGATATATAGAAACACCAGATTTTAATAATTCTTCAAAAAAATAATTACTAGTCCATTTTAATAAAATAGAATTATTATTAAATGGTAATATAATTTTTACATCCACACCTCTTTGAGAAGCTGTACAAATAGCATTTACTAAATCATTAGTTGGTATAAAATATGGAGTTGTTATAAATAATTTTTTTTTTGCAGAATAAATATATCTTATTAATGTTCTATTTATTAAATTTTTTGAAAAATTAGGACATGAAGCAATTAATTTAATAATATTTAATGAAGAATAATTAAAAGGAAAAATATTAAAATTAATATTTTTATATAAAATATTTTCGTTTGTTTCTATTTTCCAATCTAAAGAAAATATAATACTAATTGCTTTAGAAACAGAACCTTCTATTCTAACCATAATATCAACCAATTTTTCAAAAAAATATTTTTTTTTAAAAAATTTAGTATCTATCATATTCATACTTCCAGTATAAGCAATATAGTTATCAATTATAACAATTTTACGATGTTGTCTTAAATCAAATCTTTTTAAAAATAAATTTAAAATATTAATATTACAAGCTTTAATTATATAAATTCCTGATAATTTCATTTTTATAAAATAAGAACTTTTTAAAAATAATAAACTTCCAAAGTAATCGATAATCAAACGACATTTTACACCTCTATTTGATGCAAATATTAAAGCTTCTGATACTTTATTAACTAAACCTCCTATATGCCAAATATAAAATATCATTTCAATTTTTTTCTTTGCCATATTTATATCTATTATCAATGATTTTAATATATGATTTGAATCATTAATAATATTTAATTTATTAAATTTAAATGAATTTATACCTTTAATATTTTTACACAATTTAAATATATAAATATATAATTTTTTTATTTCATATTTTTTTTTAAAATTGAATTTTATTTCAAATTTTTTAAATAAATTAGTATTTTTAAAAAAAAAATATTTTATTCTATTATTTATTAATATTCCTAATTTTAATTCTCCAAATAAAATATAGTAAATAATACCTAATGTAGGTAAAATATATAAAATAATAATAAAAGATAAATAATAATTTAATGAATTACGTTGTATCATTAATTTAAATAAAACAATTAAAATTGAAAATAAATAAAAAAAAATAAATAATTTATTTATTAAAATTAAAAATATATTCATATTTGTAAAATATATAAGTTAAATATTTAAAAATTTATATTTTTAATAAATTAAAAAATATTTATTAATTATTTAATATATAAAATATATATTTTATATTAAAATTATTTAATAATATAAACATTAAATTTTATTTAATTTAATTTATTTATAAATAAATAATTATAATATAAATTAATTTAATTTAAATTTTTTTAATTTATTTTCCTACACAAAATTTAGAAAAAATATTTTTAATTAAATTATTATAATTAGATTTACCTAAAATATTATTTAAATATTTATGTGATAACATTAATTCTTCTGAAATTAAATCATATGAACAATTATTTTTAATATGATTTTTACATTTTAACAAACAAATATAACTTTTTTCTAAAAAATAAAAATGACGTCTTTTTGATAAAAAAAGACTTTCATCATTATTATTACTAATTAATATTTTTTTCAAATGATTTCTTAAAATATTAATTCCTAATTCAATATTATATTTAGTAGATAAATTTATAACTGAATAATTTTCATTATTAATATTGATTTCTTTAATGCATATTTTTTTTTTATTTATATCAGATTTGTTAAAAATTATAGTTATAGAATTATTATATTTAATAATATTTTTTATTTTTTTAAATATTTTATTTTTACTTATATCTATTTTTTTATTTGAATCATATAATAATAATATATGATTTGCATTTTTTATTTCATTCCAAGTTCTTTCAATTCCTATTTTTTCTATTTTATTATTTGTAAATCTAATTCCAGCAGTATCAATTAAATTAATTGTTAATTCATCAATTTTAATGTATTCATGAATTATATCTCTGGTTGTTCCTTTTATATCAGTAACTATTGATATTTCTTTTTTAGATAATAAATTAAATAAACTAGATTTACCAACATTACTTTCTCCTACTATTACTATATTAATAGCTTCTCTTAATATAATACCATTTTTTGAATCAATTTTTAATTTATTTATTATATATATAATATAATTAATATTATTTTTAATTTCATTTAAATCAACAATATTTATATTATGATCTGAAAAATCTATTGATGCTTCTATTTTTATTCTTAATTTATTTATAGTTTCTATTATATCTTTAATATATAAAGAAAAATCACCTTTAATAGAATTAATTGCAAATTTAACAGCTTTAATTGAATTAGAATTAATTATATCATATATTGCTTCTGCTTGAATTAAATCAATTTTTCCATTTATAAAAGCTCTTTCAGAAAATTCCCCAGGATTAGCAATACGAATACCTTTGATAGATATAACGCATTTTAATAACATATCTAATACTATTTGACCACCATGCCCTTGAAGTTCTAAAACATCTTCTCCTGTATAAGAATTGGGTTTAGAAAAAAAAATAGCAATTCCTTTGTCAATTAAATTTCCATTTAAATTAAAAAAAGATAAATATTCAGCTAAACGATTAGATGGTATTTTTTTCAAAATTAAATATGCTACTTTTTTAGTTAAACTTCCAGAAATTCTCAAAATTCCAATACTTCCATTACCTGGTGGGGTTGCAAAAGCAGCTATAGTATCTAAATTACTCAAATTAATTTTCCTATTTATAATTTAAATATTAAAATTTAATATTTAATTAAATTTAATAAATATATTATTTTTTATTATTTAACTTATTTTTTATAAAAATTTTATAAATAAATTTTTGTTGTAAAATAGTTATTTGATTACTAATAATATAATAAATAATTAAACCAGAAGGAAGACATAAAAAAAATAAAGTGAAAATTATTGGTATTAAATTTATATTTTTTTTTTTATTTAAATTATAATTTTTATTAGGATATAATTTTTGAACAAAAAAATTTGTAATTCCCATTAATATAGGAAGAATATAGTAGTGATCATATGAAGATAAATCTTTTATCCAAAAAATAAAATTTGCATGTCTTAATTCAATAGAATATACAATCATATTATATAATGATATAAAAATAGGTATTTGAATTATAACAGATAAAAAACTTTTAAATGGATTTATTTTTTCTTTTTTATAAAAGTTAATTATATTTTTTCTTTGTTTGTTTTTGTCATTTTTAAATTTTTTATTAATTTTATTTATTTTATTTTGCAATAAATTAATTTTTGAAATATATGTATATTGAATTTTATTAATTGGATATATAATTAAACGAACTACAAATGTAATTATTATTAAAGAAAATCCAAAATTTTTTATATATATATTAATTAATTTTAATATATTTAATAAAAATTTAGATATAAACCAAAAATAACCATAATCAACAGTTAATACTAGATTATTAGATATAAATGACATTTTATCAATAATTTTAGGTCCTATCCATAAAATTGAACTAAATGTTTTTTTATTTCCATCATTTATAATAAAATTATTTGATTTATATCCTATATAAGCATTACCATTTATTGAATTTCTTGTATAAAAAATTTTTTTACCATTTATTTTTGGAATCCAGGATGTAATAAAATATCTTTGCATCATTGTTATCCAACCTGATTTTGTTTTTAATAAAAGATTAGATTTTTTAATTTCATCAAAACTATATTTTTTATATTTATATTTATCTGTAGAGTATGATGTTCCTCTATAAGTATTAATATTACAATTTTTAATACCTAATTTTTCTTTTTTTTTAATATCAATAGTTTGTTTTAATTGAAATATAAATTTAATTTTAATTGGATAATTACTAAAATTATTTATCAAATAATTTACATTTACTAAAAATTCTCCTCTATAAAAAACAAATGTTTTTTTATATATTATTCCTTTATTAGATATATAAATCATAGGTACTATTATTTTATTTTTATTTTTTTTTAATTTATAAAAATTATTAATAGTTTTATAAAAAGGTCTTTTATTTTTAATATTATCTATACCATTTTTTCCTATTATACCACTTTGTGCATTATATATAAATTTTGAAGATGTTTTTAATAAATTAAAAGGTTTTAAAGATTTTAGTTTTTTAGGATATGATAATAATGATACTTTTTCAATATCTCCTCCTAATTTATTTATTTTTAAAAAAAAAACATCTGTTTTAATAGTTATAAATTTTTTTTTTTTATTTAAAAAAAGTTTTTTGTTTTTAATATAAATATTATTAATTTTATTATTATTTATAAAATTTGATTTTAATTTATAATTAAAATTAAAATATTTAAAAATAATAAAAAAAAAAATAATATTAATATTGTTATAAAATATTTTTTAAAATTCATATTTATTTTCTCTATAATTATTATTTTATTATATTTTATTTTATTAAAAAAATTTTTTTAGTTTTAATAAAAATTATTCCATAATTTATTTATTATTTTTTTTATATCATTATTTCTTAAATTAGATATTTTTTTTTTAATTATTAATATAAAATCCATACATGGTAAATAATTTTTATTAATTCTAAAATTTTCACGTATTAATCTTTTAATTCTATTTCTTTCATATGACATTTTTATTTGTTTTTTTGATATTAAAAAACCAATACGAGGATTATTTAATTTATTAAATTTACTTAATATTTTTATATATATTGTATTATATATTTTAGGTTTTTTAAAAACAAAAGAAAAATGTTTAAATTTAATTAAACGTAATTTTTTTTTAAAATTAAATTTATTCAAAATTATTTTTTTATTTTTTATTATTGCAAGAAACTGTTAATTTTGTTCTTTTTTTAAAACGACGACGTGATAGTATTTTTTTACCTCCATTTGTAGACATTCTAGAACGAAAACCATGTTTACGATTTCTTTTTAAAATTGATGGTTGAAAAGTTCTTTTCATTTATATTTACCTATAAATATATTAAAATTATTATTTAATTAATATATAAAATATTTTTAATATAAATATTATTATATAATAATATGTATATATTATAATAATTAAATTATTATTAAAATATTTTAAATATATATAATTTATATAATTTAATTATTTTAATTATTATAATTTATTTATTTTAATATAAGTTTTTTAACTTAACTTAAAAATAATTATTTTAATTATTATGAAATTTATAATTGAACGTGATGTTTTATTAAAACCACTACAACAAGTTATTAAACCTTTAAATAATAAAAATAAATTATCTATATTAAATAATATATTATTAAAAGTTGAAAAAAATTATTTAATTTTAACTGGAACTGATTTAGATATAGAAATATCTGTAATTGTTAATTTAAAAAAGGTTTATATAATTGGTTCTATTACTGTTCCAGCATTAAAATTTTTTGATATTTGTAAAAAATTACCAAATAAATCTGAAATAAAAATTAAAATAAAAAAAGATTTACTAAAAATTAAATATGAAAAAAGTATTTATTATCTTTCCACATTGCCTTCTAATAATTTTCCTATAATAAAATTTTTAAAATCAAATGTAGAATTTAATTTATATCAATTAAATTTTAAAAAATTAATTGAATCAATAAATTTTTCAATGGCTAATCAAGACGTACGTTATTATTTAAATGGTATGTTATTTGAAACTAAAGATAATTATTTTAATATGGTTTCAACAGACGGACATCGTTTATCTTTATGTTCAACTTTTATAAATAAAAAATTACCTTTTAATTCTTCTATAATACCAAGAAAAGGAATAATAGTTTTATATAGAATGCTAGATAATAATGATAATTTATTAAATATAAATATAGGATTTAATCATATACTAATAAAAAGAAAAAATTATACTTTTATTTCTAAAATAATAGATGCTAAATTCCCAGACTATAAAGAAGTTATACCTAAAAATTCTGATAAAATAATTATAGTAAATAATAAATTATTACAACAAGCTTTGTCTCGTGCATCTATTATATCTAATGAAAAATTTAATATAGTTAATTTTTTATTTAAAAAAAATATACTTAAAATTAATGCTTATAATACATATAAAGAAAAAGCTGAAGAAATAATTAAAATAATATACTCCGGTAAAGATATAAAAATAAGTTTTAATGTTAATTATATTCTTGATATTCTTTATGCATTAAAATGTAAATTTATTAAAATATTATTAACTGATAATAATTCTTGTATAAAAATAGAAGATAATTTATCTTCTTTATTATGTTATGTTGTTATGCCTATCATTTTATAATTTTAATATTATATAAATTTATACAATATTTTATATTATATAAATTTATAAATTTAATTAGGAAATATTTATGAATAAATATTATACTTCATCAAGTATTAAAGTTTTAAAAGGTCTTGACGCTGTAAGAAAAAGACCTGGAATGTATATAGGTGACACAGAAGATGGTAGTGGTCTTCACCATATGGTTTTTGAAGTAATTGATAATTCTATAGATGAAGCTATCATTGGATATTGTAAAAAAATATTAGTAACAATTAATAATGATATGTCTATTTCTATATATGATGATGGAAGAGGAATTCCTAATGAAATACATAAAGAAGAAAAAATTTCTGCTGCAGAAGTAATAATGACTATATTACATTCTGGAGGAAAATTTGATAATTTATCTTATAAATTATCTGGTGGTTTGCATGGTGTAGGTATTTCTGTTGTAAATGCATTATCAAAAAAATTAGATTTAATAATAAAAAGAAAAGGAAATGTTTATAATCAAATTTATTATAAAGGAATTCCTAAAAATCCATTAAAATTAATAGGAAAAAGTAATTTTACAGGTACAACAATTAGATTTTGGCCTAATTTAAAAATTTTTAAAGGAAATATAGGATTTAAATATAAAATATTATCCAAAAGGATTCGTGAATTATCTTTTTTAAATTCTGGATTATATATTAAGTTACAAGATAATATAAATAAAAAAAAAAAAATTTTTTGCTATCAAGGAGGTATAAAATCTTTTATAGAATATAAAAATAAAAAAAATATTATTATTAATAAAAAAATATTTTATTTTATTGCTAAAAAAAAAAATATTATAGTTGAAATAGCTATTCAATGGAATAATGATTTTAAAGAAAAAATATTATGTTTTACAAATAATATTTTACAAAAAAATGGTGGTACACATTTATCAAGTTTTAAATCAGCAGTTACTCGTACAATAAATTCTTATATATATAAAGAAACTTATAATAAAAAATATAAAATTAATATAATTGGAGATGATACAAGAGAAGGATTAATTGCTATTATTTCTTTAAAATTATCTGATCCAAAATTTACTTCTCAAACTAAAGATAAATTAATTTCATCTGAAGTAAAATCTATTATAGAATCTTTATTAATTAAATATTTAACTGCATATCTTTTAGAAAATCCAAATGATGCAAAAAATATAATTAATAAAATAATGTATGCAGCAAGAACAAGAGAAGCTTCACGTAAAATTAGAGATATTACAAGAAAAAAAAACAATATAGATATAACATATCTATCAGGTAAATTATCTGATTGTCAGGAAAAAAATCCATTATTGTCTGAAATATATTTAGTAGAAGGAGATTCTGCTGGAGGATCAGCAAAACAAGGTAGAAATCGTAAAAATCAAGCTATTTTGCCATTAAAAGGTAAAATTATAAATGTTGAAAAATCAAGATTTGAAAAAATTCTTTCTTCTAAAGAAATTTCTACAATAATTGCTGCACTTGGTTGTGGTATAGGAAAAAATGAATATAATCCTGATAAATTAAAATATAATAATGTTATTATTATGACTGATGCAGATGTGGATGGATCACATATTAGAACTTTATTATTAACTTTTTTTTATAAATATATGCCAGAGATTATAGAAAGAGGACATATTTATATAGCACAACCACCTCTTTATCAAATTAAAAATGGTAAAAAAGAAATATATATTAAAGATGATAATGATATGGATGAATATAAAATATCAATATCTACAGATGGTGCATATTTATATTCTAAAGATTCAAAATTAGAATCAAATAAATTAAAATTATTAATTGATGATTATTTAAAAGTTAAAAAAATTATTAATAAAATGAAAAATAATTTTTCTAAAGATTTAATAGAAAATTTAATTTATCAACCATGTTTAAATAATTTAAATATTAAAAATAAAGAATATATTAAAATATGGAATAAAAATTTTTTAAAAAAAATTAATAATAATAAAAATAATATCAAATATAATTTTTATATTAAAGAAAATAAAAAAAATAAAATTTTTGAATCATTAATTAATATTTTTCAATATGGTAATAATAATTATTTTATAATAGATTATAATTTTATTATTAGTTATGAATATAAAAAAATAAAAAAATTACATAATAAAATAAATAAATTTATTAAATATAAATTTTATATAAAAAAATATGATAATAAATTAAAATTTAAAAATTTCAAAAGTTCAATAAAATGGTTAATAAAATTAACAATGAAAAATATGATAATTAAAAGATATAAAGGACTTGGAGAAATGAATCCAGATCAATTATGGAACACAACTATGAATCCAAAAAATAGAAATATGTTAAAAATTAAAATTGAAAATGTAATTAATGCTAATAATATTTTAAAAATACTTATGGGAAATGAAGTAAAACCAAGACGTTTATTTATTGAAAAAAATGCTTTAAAAGTAAATAATATTGATATTTAGTAAAATACTTATTATTTTAAATTTTATAAAAATTATTATTAAAATAAATAATTAGAGAAATTAAAAATGTTAGCTAGTAAATATTTATTATTTACTCTAAAAGAAATTTCTAATAATTCAAAAGACATTAGTAACAAATTAATGATTAGATCAGGAATGATAAGAAGATTGTCATCTGGTATTTATACATGGCTACCAAATGGATTAAGAGTTTTAAAAAAACTAAAAAATATTATTAGAAATGAAATGAATAAAAGTAATTCAATTGAAATTTCTTTACCTATAATGCAGCCTATTGATTTTTTTAAGCAAAGTGGTCGTTTATCAAAATATAAAAATGATTTATTTATAATTAAAGATAGAAATAATAAATTATTAATTTTAGGACCAACTAATGAGGAATTAATAACTAAAATTATTAGTAATAATAATTTTTCATATAAACAACTTCCAATAATTTTATATCAAATACAAACAAAGTTTAGAGATGAAATAAGACCTTATGGTGGTACAATAAGATCTAGAGAATTTTTGATGAAAGATGCATATTCATTTCATTATGATAAAAAATCATTAAAAAAAACATATAAAAAAATATATGAAATTTATAAAAAAATTTTTAATAAAATTGGATTAAATTTCGTTTTTGTTAAAGCATATAATGGATCAATTGGAGGAAAGATATCACATGAATTTCAAGTATTTTCAAAATTTGGAAAAGATAAAATAGCTATTTCAAATAAATCTAAATATGCTGCAAATATAGAAATAGCAAAATATAAATTTTTAAATTATAAAATTGATAAATATAAAGATATTAGATTATTAGATACATCAAATATTAATAATGTCAATGAATTAATAAAATGTTTTTCTATTAAACATAGAAAAATAACTAAAACTTATATAGTAAAAGCAAATAAAAAAATTTGTAAAAGTAATTTTATAGCTTTAATATTATGTATTGATCATGATATTAATATAATTAAAATTGAAAAATTACCTCAAATTTATTGTCCATTAACATTAGCAAGTAATAAAGAAATTTATAATATATTTAAAACTAATATTTTCTATTTAGGACCTGTTAATATGAAAATACCTTTCATTGTAGATTATAGCGCATATATAATGAATAATTTTATATCAGGTTCTAATATTAATAATAAACATTTTTTTAATATAAATTGGAAAAGAGATGTAAATGTAAAACAAATAGAAGATTTAAGAAATGTTGTAAATGGAGATATAAGTCCTGATGGAAAAGGTAAATTAAAAATTAAAAAATGTATTGAAATAGGACATATATTTAAATTAGGAAATAAATATTCAAAAAATATGAAATTAAATATAAAAGGTAAAAATGGTAAAAATCATAATATTTTAATGGGATGTTATGGAATAGGAATAACTAGATTAATATCATCAATAATTGAACAAAATAATATAAATAATAAAATTATTTGGCCAGAATGTTTGGCTCCTTTTAATGTTGCAATTTTACCTATTAATATTCATAAATCATTTATTGTTAATAAAATATCAAATTATTTATATAATAAAATAAAAAATTTAGGTATTGATACATTTTTATATGATAAAAAAGAAAGTCCTGGAATTATGTTTTCAAATATAGATCTTATTGGTATACCTAATCATATTATAGTAAGTGAAAGGAATTTAAAAAATGAACAAATAGAATATAAAAATTTAATTAATAATGAAATTAAATTAATTAATACAAATAAAATTGTTTATTATTTATATAAAAAATTTTTAAAATTATAATTTAATTTATAATTATATTTATTATACAACTATAATATTTATTATATCTTTTATAATTTCTTCTATTTTTTTAGTAGCATCTATAACAACAAATTTGTTTTTACCAATTAAAAATTCATTATAATAAAAATTTAATAAATTATTATTATTTTTATGATATTCAATAAGACGTTTTTTTAATATATGTTCTTGATCATCTTCTCTTGTAATTAATAATTCACCTGTTATGTCATCTTTTCCTTCACATTTAGGTGGATTAAATTTTGAATTATATATTCTTCCTGAAGGTATATGTATTTTTCTATAAATAATACGATCAATTATAATTTTATCTGGTATTGAAAGAAATATTATATAATCAAATTTAATTCCTAATTTTTTAATATATATTGCTTGATTATAAGTTCTAGGAAATCCATCCAATATAAATCCATTATTACAATCTTTTTTAGTTATTCTTGATTTTACAAATGATATAACAATTTTATCATTTAATAATTTACCTGAAGATATAATTTTTTTGTAATTAATATTACATTTAGATGATTTTTTAATATAATTTCTTATTAAATTACTTGTACAAATATGTTTAATTCCATATTTTTTAGAAATAAATTTTGATTGAGTTCCTTTGCCAGACCCAGGAGGTCCAATAATAATTATATTCATTTTTTTTAATTTTTTATTTTTATTAAAATTTAAATTTAAAATAAATAAAATTTAATTAAATATTTATATATTTTATATATTTTTTAAAAATTTTGAATTTAATAATATTATTTTTAATACAATCATTTCAAATCCAATTCTATAACTTGGTGCATAATTTATTTCTTTACGACCATTCAAAAAAAATTTATAATATAATTGTAAATTATAATTTGATATTTCAATAGAAAGTTTTTTAAGTCTTAAATTAATTATATTTTTTTTTTTTTCTTGTTTTTTAATTAATTTATATACTATAATTTTATTTATTAAATAAAGTATTTCTACAATAAGATTATCCCAATCAATATTAATTTTATTTAACTCTTTTATTTTTGACATTAAAGAAATTATATTATTTTTTGATAAATATTCAATAATTGAAATTATATGATCTAAATCTAAAATACCTAACATTTTTTTAACTGATTTTAAACTAATTTTGTTATTTTCTATTACTATTGCTTTTTCAACTAAACTTAATGCGTCTCTTATACTACCATTTGCAAATTTAGATATAATTTTTAAAGCTAAAGATTCTGAAGAAATTTTTTCTTTTTTTAAAATATTAATTAAATGTATATAAATATTATTTATATCAATAGATTTTAAATTTAAATGTAAACATCTTGAAATTATAGTAATTGGAATTTTATTAGGATCTGTTGTAACTAATAAAAATTTAACATATTTTGGTGGTTCTTCTAAAGTTTTTAACATTGCATTAAAACTATATCTAGACAACATATGTACTTCATCTATAATATATATTTTAAAACGTCTTTTTGAAGGTAAATATTGTACATTATCTATAATTTCTTTTATATCTTCAATTTTTGTTTTTGATGCAGCATCAACTTCAATTACATCTATACAACATCCTTTTAAAATTTCTTTACAAGAACTACAAGTACCACATGTATTATAAACTATTCCATTTTCACAATTCAAACTCTTGGCTAAAAGTCTAGCAATTGTTGTTTTTCCAACACCCCTAGTTCCAGAAAATAAATAAGTATGATGAAATTTACATAATTTTATACTATTATACATTGCTGAAATAATATGTTTTTGACCTATTAAATCTTTAAATTGTTTTGGGCGCCATTTTCTAGCAAGAACTTTATACATTTTATTAAATTTATTTGAATTCAAATATTAAAATTTTAAAAAATTAATATTTAAATAATTAATATATAAATATTTTTAAAAAAATTTAAATAAATATTTAATTATTATTCAATTTAATTTATTTATTTAAATTTTTAATAATAATAAATATATTTATATATATATTTAAAATACCCAGGGCGGGATTTGAACCCGCATAACTGTTTTTTATAGTTGAGGGATTTTAAGTCCCTTGTGTCTTCCTGTTTCACCACCTGGGTTTATATTTTTATAATATAGGCGCATCTCGGAATTGAACCGAGGTTAAACGGATTTGCAATCCGTCGCATAACCACTCTGCCAAAGCGCCTTATTTGATATAAAATATTTTAAATAATTAAATTTAAAATATTTTTTAAAATAATTAAATTATATCATTTATTTTTTTTTTTGTATATTTTATTTAAACATTTAAATATAAATTATATTTATTTTATAAAATTATTTTTTTAAAAAATATATTTAAAATATATATTATATATATAATTTATATTATGTATTTTAAATTAAAAATTAATATTTAATAATTTTTTTTTAATATTAAATATTTTTAAATTTTATATATTTTAAATTTAACTTAATTTTTTTATTATTTTTAAAATTAATTTTATTAAATTAATTTTTAAAATAATAAAATTTAAATAAAATAAAATGTTTTAAAAAAAATGAATAAAAAAAAAATCATAAGACAAATTGTTATAGATACTGAAACTACTGGTTTAAATAAAAAAGGAATACATTATAAACATCATAGAATAATAGAAATAGGAGCTATAGAAATAATAAATAGAAAAATTACTGGAAAATATTTTCATTCTTATATACAACCAAATAGAAATGTAGAAATTGAAGCATTTAATATACATGGAATTAGTGATGAATTTTTAAAAAACAAACCTAAATTTTCAGAAATAGCATGTAAATTTTTTAATTTTATTAAAGGTTGTGATATTATAATTCATAATGCACCATTTGATATAGGTTTTATAAATTATGAATTTTCAATTCTTAATATAGGTATTAATAAAATAAGTAATTATTGTAATGTAATAGATACTCTTTCAATTGCTAGAAAACTATTTCCAGGTAAAAAAAATAGTTTGGATGCTCTTTGTAATAGATATTTTATTGATAAAAGTAAACGTAAAAAACATGGAGCATTATTAGATTCTGAAATACTTGCAGATATTTTTTTACTTATGACTGGAGGGCAAAAATCAATAAATTTTAATATGTATAAATTAAAAAATAAAAAAAAACAAGAAAATAAAAATAATTTTAATTATTTAGATAAAAAAAAATTTAAAATAATTTATGCTAATAAAAATGAAATTAATGATCATAATTTGATATTAAATAATATTTATAAAAAAAATAAAAAATGTTTATGGAAAAATAAATAATATATTTATTTTAAAATAAATTTAATAAAATTTATATGGTTTTTTTATGTATAAAAAATTAATAGTTAATGAACTTAATGAATCATTATTAATACTTGATAAATTTATTAAAAATAATAATAATATTAAATTAATAGAAAAAGCCTCTAAAATAATTGTAAATACATTTAAATCAGGATGTAAAATTATTTCTTGTGGAAATGGTGGTTCAAATTGCGATTCTATGCATTTATCCGAAGAACTAATGGGTTTTTATCGTAAATATAGAAATGGTTATCCTTCTATTTCTATTTCTGATCCAAGTTATATATCTTGTGTAAGTAATGATTTAAGTTATTCAAAAATTTTTTCAAGATATATAGAATCTGTAGGTAAAAATGGTGATTTATTAATAGCATTAACTACATCTGGTAAATCTAAAAATATTATTAATGCTGTTAATTCTGCAAAAAAAAAAAATATTAATATTATAATTTTTACTGGTAATAATGGATATAAAATTAAAAAAGATGTTAATTTAGAAATATGTATTTCACATATTGGTTATGCTGATCGTATACAAGAAATGCACATTAAAATAATACATGTAATTATATTTATAGTTGAACAAATGATTAAAAAAAAATATTAAAAATAAAATTTATATTTAAATTTTTAATTTTAAATTAAATAAAATTTTAATAAAATTAAATAAATTTAGAGAAAATTATGTTGATAATTAATGCTGAATTTCGTAAAAGCAAAGGAAAAAGTTCAAGTAGAAGATTAAGATTAAAAAATAAAATACCATCTATAATTTATGGATTAAATAAAAATAATTATATTATAAAAATAAATAAAAAATATATATCCAAAAATATAATTAAAAAATATTTAAATAAAAATATTTTATTAATTAAAATTAAAGAAAAAAAAATTAAAGTAAAAATAAAAGAAATTCAAAAACATCCTTTTAAACCAAAAATCATTCATATAGATTTTATTAGAATTTAAAATATTAATAATTAATTAGATATAAAACATATTTAATTAATTATTAATATTTTTAAAAAAAATTAAAATTAATAAAGGTGGGGTGTCAGAGTGGATTAAAGAGCACGCCTGGAAAGTGTGTATATATTTTAAAAATGTATCGAGGGTTCGAATCCCTCCCTCACCTAAAATAATAAAAATTATTTAATTTTAAAATATAAAAATATTTAAAAATAATAAAAAATTTAATTATTAAAAATCATTTAAATTTAAATTTAATATATTTTTTTTGAATTTTAAAATTAATTTTTTAAAACATTTTTTAACCATATAAGAAATTTCATTCTTATTTAATGTACGATTTAAATTTTGCAAAGTTAATCTAATAGAAAAGCTTTTAAATCCATTTGCAATTTCTGGTCCTTTATAAATATTTAATAATTCAATATTAATTAAATTTTTTTCAAGATGTTTTTTACATTCATAAATAATATCCATATATTTAATATTGTTGTATACAACGCATGATATATCTCTATAATAATATGGAAAAATAGAAACAGAATTTATTTTGAATTTTTTATTTTTATAATTTTTATTTAAAATAATTTCAAAAACCAATGTATTACAATTTAAATTTAATTTTTTTAAAATATTAGGATTAATAAATCCAAAATATGCAATTTTTTTTTTATTAAAATATGCTACTGAACTTTTGCCTGGATGAAATAATTTATTATTACATTCTTTGAATTCAATATTTTCTATTTGATTATTAATTTCAAAAATAGATTCAACATCTCCTTTAATATCATAAAAATCCGCATATTTATTTTTTTTATCCCAATATTCATTATAATTTGATCCAATAATAATACCAGAAATAAAAAATTTTTGATTAAATCCAATATTATTTTTTTTATTAGGTATAAAACAAAACCCACTTTCAAATAATTTTATTCTTTTTTGTTGACGATTTTTATTATAAATTGCTGTTTTTATAAGACCTGTTAATAAAGATATTCTCATAACAGACATATCTTTAGATATAGGATTTAATATTTTCAAATATGATTTATTAGGAAAAATAATATTTTGTTCTTTTTCATTTATAAAACTGTAATTTATTACTTCTTGATAACCTCTATCTAATAAATATATTTTAATTCTAGATATTTTAATATTATTGTTTTTGATATATTTAATTGGATTTTTATTTATATATGGAATTTTTTTAATATAATCATAACCATATATTCTACATATTTCTTCTATTATATCTTCTTCTATTAAGATATCACTTCTCCATGAAGGAGAGATTATTTTCCATCCAAATTTATATTTTTTTTTTTTAAATCCAAGACTTTTTAAAATATTACTAATTTCAATATCAGATATATTATTTCCTATTATTCTATTAATTTTCTCTTTTGTAATAAATAAACTCTTATTTTTTAATATTTTATTATTTTTTTTATTATATAAAATATAACCTGGATTTCCACCACATATCATTATTAATAAATAAGTTAATCTATTTAAAGCATATTCTTGTATATTTGAATCTATTTCTCTTTCATATATATTATGAAATTTTTTATTAATTTTACAATATTTAATATTATTTAAAATATATAATTTATTGAATAAAGCACACTCTAATATTATATTTTTAGTATTTAAGTTAATTTCATAATCAATATTATTTATAATTCCAGCTATGGATATTATTTTATTTATATCAGAAATTACTAAAACTTTTTTAGATAAATTTAATTTTATACCATTTATTAAATTTATTTTTTCATTATCATGTGCATTTCTAATTATTATTTTACTTTTTACTTTATCTAAATTAAATACATTAAAAGGTTGTCCAAATTCAATTGTTACATAATTAATAATATTTTTTATACAATTTTCTAATTTTATATTACAATTTTCTAATCTTTCATTAATCCATTTTGGTGTTTTAGATTTTATATTGATATTTTTTACTATTCTTAATAAATATTTATAACATAAATTATTTTTTTTTATTTCAAATTTTATTTTAAACTTTTTTTTTAAAATATTATTATTAATTAATTTTGGATATATAATTGGTATTTTATTTTTTGCTGAAATTTCTCTAGCTATTCCAATTAAACTTAGACAATCTGGTCTATTATATGGAATAGATATATCAAATATATTATCATTAATAATAAAATATTTTTTTACTTTTTTAATTTTATTAAAAAATGATTTAATATTTAATATTTTATTATTTTTAAATTTAATTTTTATATTTTTAAAATCAAAAATTTTTCCATCAGAAATATTACCGAATTTATCTATATTTTTTTTTTTTTTTATATTTAAATTAAAAAAATATTTTTTATTATATAAAATAATTTGCATTTTTTTATCAAATATATTTATTTTACTAAAAATATTTAAAAAAACATTTTTACCTATATATATTTTAAATATATATATTTTTTTATTTTTAGAATAAATTTTAAATTTTATTATTTTACCAATTATAAATTTTTTAAAATTATAAATTATTTTTTTATTATTATACACTTCAAAACCTAACATACTTATTTGTTCAGATAATTTATAACTACTAATTTTTGGATTAATAAATTCTCTAAGCCATAATTCACTTACTTTCATTAATTTCTCTATTTTATTTAAATTGTTTTAAAAAACGAACATCATTTTCAAAAAATTCACGCAAATCTAAAATTTCATAACTTAAACTTGTTAATCTTTCTATTCCAATTCCAAAAGCAAAACCAGAATATATTTTTGAATTAATATTAACATTATCAAGAATTTTAGGATGAACCATACCACATCCTAAAACTTCTAACCAATTTCCATTTTTATCAAAAATATCTACTTCTGCTGAAGGTTCTGTAAATGGAAAATATGATGGACGAAAACGTATTTTTATTTTTTTATTAAAAAAATAATATAAAAATTCATTTAATAAATTTTTTAAATTTGCAAAACTTACATTAGTATCAATTAATAAACCTTCAGTTTGATGAAACATAGGTGTGTGTTTTTTATCAAAATCATTTCTATAAACCTTTCCAGAAGAAATTATACTAATTGGAGGTTTTTTTATTTTCATAGTTCTTATTTGTACAGAAGAAGTTTGTGTACGAAGTAATCTTATTTTATCTAACCAAAAAGTATCTTTTTTTGATCTAGAAGGATGATTTTTTTCAATATTTAAAAAATCAAAATTATGATAACAATCTTCTATTTCAGGTCCATATTCTAATTCAAATCCAATTTTTAAAAAAAATTTTTCAACTATAGAAATAGTATTTGATATAGGATGAAAATTACCAATATTAATTTTTCTTCCAGGAATAGAAATATCTATTTTATTTTTATTTATATCATTATTTATATCATTCTTTTCTATAAAAGTTGTTCTTAATTTTATAGCTTTTTTTATATCTTTTTTAGCTTTATTTATTATAAATCCTTCTTTATATCTTAATTTTAAAGGTAATTTTAATAAATTCTTTATTTTTTTATTAAAATAACCTTTTCTTCCAAAATATTTTATTTTAATAAAATCTAATTTTTTCTTATTATCTATTTCATTTATAAAATTTATAATATTATTTAATTTATTTAATAGACTTTCCATCTATTTTATTCCTTAAATAAATTTTAATTTTAAAAAAATTTATTTTTTATTAAATATAAAGCCTCCTATTAAATGGAGGCAATAATATATTTATTTAAAAGATTTTTTTGATTTAAATACTAATTCTTTAAAAGAATTTTTATCTTCAATTGCAATTTCAGATAATATTTTTCTATTTATTAAAATGTTATAATTTTTTAATCCATTAATAAAACAATTATAAGAAATTCCATTTTGACGTGCTGCAGCATTAATACGTAATATCCATAATTTACGAAAATTTCTTTTTTTTTGCCTTCTGTCCCTATAAGAATATTGTCCTGATTTAATAATTGATTGAAAAGCTATACGATAAACACGAGACCTTGCACCATAATAACCTTTTGCTTTTTTTAAAATTTTTTTATGTCTTTTTCTAGCTGAAACACTTCTTTTTATTCTAGACATTAAATTACTCCAAAAAAAATTATTTAAAATCATTTAAAAAAAATTAATCGTATGGAAAACATTTAATTATTGATTTAATATCATTTTTAGATATTAAAGATTTAATTCTAAGATTTCTTTTTCTTTTAGTAGATTTTTTTGTTAAAATATGTTTAAGGTTAGATTTTTTATGTTTAAATTTTCCTGATGATGTTTTTTTAAAACGTTTTGCAGCACTTTTAAGAGTTTTTATTTTTTTCATAAAATTACTTTTATTTAAATTAATATAAATTTTTTATAATAAAAATTATTAATTTTAAATTAATTATAAAATTATTTTTTTTGGTGATAAAATCATTATAATTTGTTTTCCTTCAATTTTTTTAGAAAAATATTCCAATAAAGATATTTCATTAAGATCATTTTTAATTTTATGTAAAATTTCAATTCCAATTTTTTTATGAAATATTTCTCTACCTCTAAATCTAATTGTAACTTTGACCTTATTTCCATTTTTCAAAAATTTAAATAAATTTTTTATTTTTATTTTATAATCATTTTTATCAGTATTTGGACGAAATTTTATTTCTTTAATTTTTATTTTTTTTTGTTTCTTTTTTTTAATTTTATAATTTTTTTTTTTTTCGTAAATAAATTTACCATAATTTATTATTTTACAAACTGTAGGTTTAGAATTTGAATTAATTTCTACTAAGTCCATTCCAAATTTTTCAGCTTGTTTTAATGCTTCATTTATATTAACAATACCAATATATTTTCCATAAAAATCAGTAAGTCTTACTTTTGATTCACATATTTCTTTATTTATACGATTTTTACTTATTATTTTTATTCTTTTACAATTTTTGATTTTTTTATTCTCCCATTTGATATAAATTTCTATTTTTAATTTCTCTTTTTAAATTATTAATCATATTATTTATTTCTATTTTTTCTATTTTTTTACCTTTACTTGTACGTAATGTAATATTATTTGATTTCATTTCTTTATTTCCACATATAACTATATAAGGTATTTTATTTAAAATATGATCTCTTATTTTATAACCTATATTTTTATTTCTTAAATCTAATTTTGTTCTAATATTTAAATTTAATAATTTTTTATTTAATTCTGTTGCATATGAAATTTGTTCTTTTGTTATATTAATAATTACAACTTGAATTGGAGCTAACCATGTTGGATAATTACCTGCAAATTCTTCTGTTATTATACCAATAAATCTTTCTATTGAACCTAAAATAGCTCTATGAATTATTACTGGTGATATTTTTTTGTTATTTTTATCAATATAAAAAGATCCCAAACGATATGGTAAAGAAAAATCTATTTGAATAGTTCCACATTGCCAAAAACGATTTATACAATCAAGAAGTGTAAATTCTATTTTAGGACCGTAAAATGCTCCTTCTCCTTTTTTAAATTCGTATTTTATTTTATTTTTATTTAAAGATAATATTAAATCTTTTTCTGCTTTTACCCAATCTTCATCTTTTCCAATATATTTTTTTGGACGAGTAGATAATTTTACAAAAATTTTATTTTTATTAAAACCAAAAGTTTTATATACATCATATACCATTTTAATACAATCATTTATTTCATTTTGTAATTGATTTAATGTACAAAAAATATGAGCATCATCTTGTGTAAATCCTCTTACTCTCATTAATCCATATAAAGAACCAGAAGGTTCATTTCTATGACAATAACCAAACTCTGCTATTTTAATTGGAAAATCTTTATATGATTTTAATTTATTATTAAATATTTGTATATGACCTAAACAATTCATAGGTTTAATACAATAATCTCTATTTTCTGAAGAAGTGGTAAAAATATATTTAGAATAATTATCCCAATGACCTGTTTTTTCCCATAATTTTTTATCTATTATTAATGGACTTTTAACTTCTTGATATTTATATTTTTTTAATTTATTTCTAATAAATGATTCAATTTCATGAAAAATTATTAATCCAGAATTATGCCAAAAAATCATTCCTGGTGATTCTTCTTGAATATGATATAATCCTAAATTTTTTCCTATTTTTCTATGATCTCTTTCAATATTTTTTTTTAATTTTTTTATAATTTTGTCCTAAATTATAATATAAAACTTAATATTTTAAAATATTAAATTTTATTTATTTAATATTTTAAAAATATTTATAAATAAATATATTTTACAATTATAAATATTAATTAATTTTATTAAAAATTTTAATTTAAAATATTTTAAATATATAAATATATAAATATAATTATTAATATATAAATAAAAAAAATAATAAATTTTATTTATTTATTAATTTTAATTTTAAAATATAAATATTAAATATTAATTTATTAAAATAATTAAAAATTTAAATAAATTTTATAAAAAAATAATTTTAATTAAAATTATTTAAATAATAATATATTATTTATTTTATAAATTAGACCCCATTATGATTATTTATTTAATGGGGTACTTTTATAATAATTTTAAATTTAATAAAAAACTATTTAAAATTAAAATATTATATAGTTGTTACATTTATAGCTGAAGGACCTTTTTGACCATCTTGAATTTCAAATTCAACATTTTGTCCTTCTGTTAAAGTTTTAAATCCACTACCTTGAATAGCAGAAAAATGAACAAAAACATCTTTACTACCGTCTGTTGGGGTAATAAAACCAAAACCTTTAGATTCATTAAACCATTTCACTTGACCTTTTATCTTTGACATATTTGATTTCCTTTATAATTTTATTTAAATTTAAACAATATTTATTATAATAATTATATTGTTTTAGGAATTAAGATAAGAATCTGTAGAGAAGTGGTTATAAGAAATTTTTATTTTTTTCTAAAAGTTTCTTTGACAAATTAATACTCATATACAAAATCGTACCTCATTTAAATTTAAATTTTTATTACATACTTTTATAAAAATATCAAGTATTTTTTTAAAAATCAATAATATAAATATATATAATTAAATTTAAATATAAAAAATATTATTTTGTAAATATTTAATTTAAAAATTTATAAAATATAATAATATTTATAATTAAAATATATAAATAATTGAATAAATATTATTTAATAATATAATATTAATTATTAAAATAATTAATAAATATTTTTATAAATAATTAAATATTACAAATTTTAAAATTAAAGAGCAATTTATGATTAAAAAAATAGGTATTCTTACAAGTGGCGGAGATTCTCCTGGAATGAATGCTGCTATTAGAAGCATAGTTTATTATGGGATCTCTAAAGGATTGCAGGTTTATGGTATTTATGACGGTTATTTTGGTTTATTTAATTCAAAAATACTAAAACTTTATAAAAGTTCTGTTTCTGATATTATTAATACAGGTGGTACATTCTTAGGATCAGCAAGATTTATAGGATTTAAAAAAAAAAAAAATCGTTTAATTGCTATAAATAATTTAATAAATTTAGGTATAGAATATTTAATAGTAATAGGAGGAAATGGGTCTTATATTGGTGCAAAAAAAATAAATGATATGGGTTTTTCATGTATATGTTTACCTGGTACAATTGATAATGATATTTATGGTACTGATTATACAATAGGATACTTTACAGCATTAGAAACTATTATTAAATCTATTGACAAATTACGTGATACATCTAAATCACATAATAGAATATCTATTGTAGAAGTTATGGGTAGATATTGTAGTGATTTAACTGTATCAGCTGCTGTTGCTAGTGGTTGCGAATTTATAATATATCATGAATTAAATTTTGAACCAAAAAAAATAGTAACTAGAATTAAAAATTATATAAATAAAATAAAAAAACATGCATTAATAATAATTACTGAACATATTTGTAATATTCATGAATTAGAAAAATATATAGAAAAAGAAACAGGAATAGAAACAAGAGCAACTGTTCTTGGTCATGTACAAAGAGGAGGTAATCCTATTGCTTATGATAGAATTTTAGCTTCAAGAATGGGAATTTATTCTATTAAACTTTTTTTAAATGGATACAAAAATTGTTGTATAGGTATTAAAAATAATAAAATAATACATTATAATATAATTGATGCAATAAAAAATATTAAAAAAACATTAAATGATGAAATGTTACAAACAATATATAAACTTTCATAATATTTAAAATATTTTAAATATTATTAAATATATAAAATTAATTTTATTAAATAATTTATATTTTATATGAAAAAAGTTTTTTTAATTTACAAACTTCTTTTTTATTAATTTTATTAATTAAATGTTTAGAAAATGATTTAATTTTGATTTTATTTAATAACCAATATTGTTTAAAAAATAATTTTGAATTTGGCCAATAATTTTTATTAACAGGTAAAATATTTTTTATATTTAAAGAAATATTAGGTGCTATTGGATATAAAATACAACTATATACAAAAATTAACCATAAACAATTTTTTAAAATATTAATATTATTTATTGAATTTTTTTTTTTTAACCAAGGTTTTTTTTTAGTAAAATATTTATTACCTAATTTCCACATTTTAATCATAATATTGCCTGATTTTCTATATTCTAATTTATGCATAAAATAATCATATTTATAAATATATTTTATAATAATATTTATTAATTTATTATCTGGAATATATCCATTATTAAGAATACCATTATAATTTTTAATTATAACAGATGTTAATCTATTAACAAAATTTCCAAGATTATTTGATAAATTATTTATTATATTAGACATCAAATCAAAAGAAAAATCAGAATCATTAGATTCTGGAATCATAAAAAAAAGAGTATATCTCCAATAATCTGATGAAAAAATATTAAGAGCTTTATCTGTAAATATACCATGATTTAAACTTGTAGAAAATTTTTTACCTTCATATGTTAACCAATTTAATCCTTTTATAATAGTTGGTAAAGTCCAATTTTTTTTTGTAGCCATAAATATAGATGGTAAAAATATTGTATGAAAAAAAACATTATCTTTTGCCATAAATTGTATTAAATCAACTTTTTTTCTATTTTTCCACCATTTTTTCCATGATTTATTATTTTTAAATGACCATTCTTTAGTTAAACTAACATATCCTAAAATTGCATCAAACCATACATAAAAAACTTTATTTTCAAATCCTAATTTTGGTACTTTAACACCCCATATCAAATCTCTTGTTATACATCTTGGTTTAATTTTTTCTTTTATCCATTTTTTTGAAATTCCTTTTACTGTTGAAGACCAATTAGAATTTTTTTTAATCCAATATTTTAATTTATTTTCTATTTTTTTAAAATTAAAAAATAAATGTTTACTATTTAATATTTTTAAAGTACTAAAAGGAGATATAACAGATCTAGGTTGTATTAATTCATTAGTATTAATAATAGAACCACAATTATCACATTGATCACCACGTGCATTATAAAAATTACAAAATGGACATTTTCCTTCAATATAACGATCAGGTAAAAATATTTTATCATCAACAGAATATATTTGTTTAATATTATCAGAAAAAATAAATCCATTTTTATCTAAAGTTTTAAAAATATTCTTTACAAAATTATGATTAAATAAAGAAGATGTTCTACCAAAAAAATCAAAACTAATATCAAATTTTTTATAAATATTTTTTTGTAAAAAAAAATATTTTTTACAATATTCATTAATATTAATTTTTTTTTTAATTGCACCTATTTCAGCCGGTGTTCCATGTTCATCTGTACCACATATAAATAATACATTATATTTTTGTTGACGAAAATATCTTGCACATATATCAGCAGGTAATATTGATCCTATTAAATTACCTATATGTTTAATTCCATTAATATATGGAAAAGCACTTGTAATTAATTTTTTTTTCATATTTATTATTTAAATTTAAACTATTTTAATAAAAATTAAATTAAATTAAAAATATAAATATTATATTATTTTATTTTATTAAATTTCAAATTTATATTATTAATATTTTAATTATTAATAATACATATTAAATTATAAATTATATTTAAACAAGTAAATTAATTTATAAATCAATTTCAAATTTAAAATTAATTTATAAATAAATAATTAAATAAATTCTAATAAAATTTTAAAAATAAGGAAATATATTGAATATTAATAAATTAATTTCTAAAAAAATTAAAAAAGTTTTATTATTTTTTGGATTAAAAAATAATTATTCAATAAACCTAAATCAAACAAATATTGAAAAATTTGGACATTATCAATCAAGTTTTATTATATTAATTTCTAAAAAATTTGGAATTAATTATATTATTTTGTCAAAAAAATTAATTTATTTTATTGAATTGAAAGGTATAATTAATAAAATTGATATTATATATCCAGGTTTTATTAATTTTTTTATAAATACAAAATTTATAGAATATTTAGTTTCAAATTATATTTTATATAATAGAATTGGAATAAAAAAATTAAAATCTAAAAATATAGTAATAGATTATTCTTCTCCAAATATAGCAAAAGAAATGCATGTAGGTCATTTAAGATCAACAATTATAGGTGATTCTTATTATAGAATTATGTCATTTTTAGGATTAAATGTTATAAAATCTAATCATATAGGGGATTGGGGAGAGCAATTTGGAATGTTAATTGCATACATAGTGAAAAGAAAAATTGAAAAATCAGAAATAAAAATTTCTTACTTAGAAAATTTCTATCGTTTAGCAAAAATGAATTACATCAAAAATTCATTTTTTTATAAAACATCAAGAAAATATTTAATAAAATTACAAAATAAAGATAAATTTTGTATAAATTTATGGAAAAAAATTTTATTTGATAGTATAAATAAAAATCAAAAAATTTATAATAAACTTAATATTACATTATCATATAATGATATAATTAGTGAAAGTTTTTATAGTAATTTATTACCTAATATTATTGATGATTTAATTAAAAAAAAAATAGCTATAAATGATAATGGTAATATTATAATTTTTCTTAATGAATTTAAAAATAAAAATGGTGATAAAATGGGAGTTGTTATTAAAAAAAAAGATGGATCATATTTATATAGTGCTATTGATATTGCTTGTGCAAAATACAGATATAAAGTTTTAAAATCTGATAAAATTATATATTTTGTTGATTCTCGTCAAAATAAACATTTACTTCAAGTTTTTACAATAGTAAAAAAAGCTGGATATGTACCTAAAAATATTTATATGAAACATTATATGTTTGGAATGATGTTAAAATATAATGGAAAACCATTTAAAACAAGAGATGGTTATAATATAAAACTTATAAAATTTTTAAATGAATCTATATTGCGTGCAAAAATTTTTATTTTAAATAAAAATCCTAATATAAAAGATAATGAACTTGAAAAGTTATCTAAAATAGTTGGTATTGGTTCAATAAAATATAATGATTTATCTAGAAATCGTATTAATAATTATATATTTAATTGGAATAATATTTTAAATTTTGATGGTAATACATCTATATATATTCAATATGCATATGCTAGAATTTCTTCAATATTAGAACGTAATTTTAAAAATAAAAAAATTCATATATGTAAAATAAAAATAAAAGAAAAATTTGAAATAAATTTAGCTATTAAATTAATTCAATTTGAAGAAACAATAATTTTAGTTTATAAAAATGTAAAACCTAATATTTTATGTTCTTATCTTTATAATCTTTCTGTATTATTTTCCTTATTTTATGAAAAATGTTCTATTATTAATTCTAAAAATTTAAATATAATTAATAGTAGAATTCAATTAATATTACTTACAAGAAAAACTTTAAAATTAGGATTAAATTTATTAGGTATTAAAACATCAAATAAAATGTAAATTTTATTTTTTTTAAAAAAATTAATATTTAAAATTTAAAATTATTAATTTTAATTAACATAATATTTTTCTTAATATATATTTTTAATTATAAAATATATATATTAAAAAAAAAGGAAAAAATATGTCAGTTAAATCAATAATTAAATCTTGTGATTTAGTTATTTTTGGAACCAAAGGTGATTTATCTTTTCGTAAATTATTTCCATCATTATATAGATTAGAAAAATTAAATTTAATTCATCCAGAAACAAAAATAATAGGAGTAAGTCGTATAAATTGGAATATTAAATATTATATAAAATCAGTTAAAAAATCATTAAAAATTTTTATAAAAGAACCAATTAATGAAGTATTATGGAAAAAATTTAGTAAAAGATTAAAATTTTGCAAATTAGATATTAATAAAACTAAATATTTTAAAATATTGGGTAATAAATTAAATCAAAACAAAAGATTAACAATAAATTATTTTGCAATGCCATCAAAAACATTTGGATCCATTTGCAAAGGTTTAGGTAAAGCAAAATTAAATAATAAAAAAAGCTGTATAGTTATAGAAAAACCAATAGGATTTAATTTATCTTCATATAAAATTATAAATAATCAAATTTCAAAATATTTCAATAACAAACAAATTTACAGAATAGATCATTATTTATGCAAAAAAGTTATAATAAATTTATTAGCTTTTCGTTTTTCTAATTCTATATTTATTTCTAACTGGAATAATAATAATATAGATCATGTTCAAATTACAATTTCTGAAGAAATTGGAATAGAAAATCGTTGGAATTATTTTGATCAAGTTGGTCAAATGAGAGATATGGTTCAAAGTCATATGTTACAAATATTAACTATAATAGCAATGTCACCACCTACAAATTTAACTAATGATTTTATAAGAAATGAAAAAATTAAAATTTTACGTTCGCTTAGACCTATTAATTATAGTAATTTTAAAGATACAACTGTTAGAGGACAATATACTTCAGGTTTTATAAAAGGTAAAAAAGTTCCTGGATATATTAAAGAAAAAAATGCAAATAAAAACAGTATAACAGAAACTTTTGTATCTATACGAGTAAATATAGATAATTTAAAATGGTCAGGAGTTCCTTTTTATTTAAGAACAGGTAAAAGATTAAAAAATAAATATTCTGAAATTGTAATTTATTTTAAAAAACCTTCTATTTCTTTATTTAAAGAACATTTTGAAAAATTAAATAATAATAAATTAACTATACGTATTCAACCAAATGAAGAAATAAATATTCAAATATTAAATAATATAACAGGATTAGATAATATATATAATTTATATTATAATAAATTAAGTTTTAAATTAAATAAAAAAAATATTAAATGTAATATAGAAAATGATTATGATCGTATATTTTTTGAATTAATGAAAGGTATGCAAAATTTTTTTGTAAGTAAAGAAGAAATAGAAGAATCATGGAAATGGATAGATTCTATTATTGATGCTTGGAACATAGAAAATGATAAACCAAAACCTTATAAAGCTGGAACATGGGGCCCTATTTCATCTTTTAAAATGATTAAAAAAGATAATAGATTGTGGAACAAATATAAATAACTTTTAAATTTAAAATTAAAATATAATTTAAAAATTTTTATTTAATAATTAATTATATTATTAATAATAATAATTTTAAATATTAATATTTAAAATAAATTTAAATAAATTTAATTTAATTAAAATTTAATAAACAAATAATATTAATTACTATTTAAATAATTTATTATAAATAATTATTTATTATTAAGAGTATATTTAAATGCGTACTTTATATTGTGGTGATGTTAATTTGTCTAATATTGGACAAAAAGTAAAATTATGTGGCTGGGTTGACAAATTTCGTAATTTAGGATCTCTTATATTTATAGATCTTCGTGATGTAGAAGGTATTATTCAAATAATATTTGATAACAAAAAAGTAAAAATTTTTAATTTAGCAGAAAATTTACGTAATGAATATTGCATTCAAATAAAAGGAATTGTTAGAGAAAGACCTAATAAAAATATAAATAATAAAATTATGAAAGGAAAAATAGAGGTTTTAGCTACTAAATTAAATATTATTAATAAATCTAAACCATTTCCTATAGATTTTAATAAAAACAATAGTGAAGATCAAAGAATGAAATTTAGATATCTTGATCTTAGAAGTGATAAGATGAAATATAGAATAAAAACTCGTTCTAAAATATCTCATTTAATTCGTAATTTTATGAATTCAAAAAAATTTCTTGATATTGAAACACCAATGTTAAATAAATCTACATCTGAGGGTTCAAGAGATTATATTGTTCCAAGTAGAATACATAAAAACAAATTTTATGCATTACCTCAATCTCCTCAATTATTTAAACAAATACTTATGTTATCTGGATTTGATAAATATTATCAAATTGTAAAATGTTTTCGTGATGAAGACTTAAGATCAGATAGACAACCAGAATTTACACAAATAGATATTGAAGCATCTTTTATTAAATTATCAAAATTACATTTTTTAATAGAAAAATTGATTAAAAATTTATGGAAAAATATTTATGGAATAAATATAGGTAATTTTAAAAAAATTACATATAAAGAATCTATTAATCAATTTGGTTCTGATAAACCAGATTTAAGAAACCCTATGAAATTAATAAACATAACATATTTATTTAAAAATAAAAATATAAATTCTTTTTATAATTTTTATAAAAACAAAAATTTTATAATATCAACATTAAAAATTCCAGGAGGTATAAATTTAAGTAGAAAAAAAATTGATTATTATTATAATTTTATTAAATTATATGGAATAAATAATTTAATATGGATAAAAATAAAAAATAAAAATATTGGTATAAATGGAATAAAAATATCAATTAAAAATATTTTAGATTTTAATATAATTAAAAAAATAATATCTTTAACTAAATCAGAAAATAATGATATTATTTTAATAATTTCAGGTAAAAAAGATGATGTTAATAATTCTTTAGGTTTTTTACGTAACAAAATTGGATTTGATTTAAATATAACAAATATTAATTCTTGGAAGCCAGTATGGGTTGTGGATTTTCCAATGTTTTATAAAGGAACAGATAAAAAAATTAAATCTTTTCATCATCCTTTTACTGCGCCAAAAAATATAGATTATAAAAATCTTATAATGTTTCCTAAAAAAGCAATTTCAAATGCTTATGATTTAGTAATTAATGGATATGAAATAGGAAGTGGCTCAGTTCGTATTAATAATATTAATATACAAAAAGCTGTTTTTAAAATTTTAAATATTAATAAAAATGAACAAAAAAGTAAATATGGATTTTTTCTTAATTCTTTAAAATATGGAGCACCGCCTCATTTAGGGATTGCATTAGGTTTAGATCGTTTAGTTATGCTTTTAACTGGAACAAATAATATTCGTGATGTTATAGCATTTCCAAAAACAACTAATGCAGTAGATCTTATGACTGAATCTCCTAATTTTATAAATTAAAACATTTATTTTTTATAAAAAATAAATAATTAATTATTTTTTTATATATTTAAATATATTATTTAAATAAATAAATATTTATATTTTTAAAAAATTAATTAATAATAATTATTAAATTATATTAATAATATTAAAAATTTAATGTATTATTAAATTAATATTTTAATAAATATAAAAATTTTTAAAATATTATAAAAAATAAAATTTTTTTTTAAAAAATTAATGTTAAATTATTTATTTATTAAAAAATATTTATAATAAATTAAAAAAAATATTAAATTAATAATTATATATTAAAAAAAATAATATATATTAATATATAATATTTTAGTTATACTAAATATATTAATTTTTATAAAATAATAAATTTTTTAATAATATTTATTACAAATTAATTAATTTTTTATATATTTATTATTTATTTTATTAAATAATAATAATTATATTTCATTATTAAAAAAAATAATTAATATTATTAATATTTGTAATTAATTTTAATATTTATTAAATAATTTAATTTATTAATTTTATAATACAATTATAAATAAAAATATTTTATTTTAAAAAATAAAAATATTAAAATAAAAAAAATTATTTAATTTTAAATAATAATTTAATAAATATTTTTATTAAATTAAATAATGTTAAAAAAATTTATAATAATTATTAAATATTTTAAAAATTTAATTAATTAAATAGTAATTAATTTATATATAAATTATTTATATTAAAATAATATTATTTATCAATATAAATAATTTTATTAAATTAAATTAAATATTATTTGAATATAAAAAACATTTTTTATATTAAAAATGTTTTTATTTTACTAAATTAAATTAAATTAATTATATATTAAAAATTAATTATTATTAAGTAACAAATATATTTAAAAAATTATAAATATATATATTTATATATTTTAATAAATTTTTATTTATTGAAATAAATATTAAAATGTATTATTTATTAAATGAAGATTATTCAATATTTTAATTTAAATTTATTAATTTTTTAATAAACATAAAGTAAAGTTAAATAAATTATAAAAAAATAAGATTTTAAAATAAAAGTTAAATTAAAAATTTTATTTTAAATTTATTTAAATTACCATTTAATATTAAAAATAATAAATAATATTAATTATTAATTGATATAACTAATTTTTATTCAAAAAATATTTTTAAAAATTAAAAAAATTAATATATATTTAAAATAATAAAATTATATTAAATATTATAAAATTATAAAAATTTATAAATTTATTTATTAAAAATAATTTTTTATTATTTAAAATATATAATTTTTTTTTAAAATTAATTTTATTTTTTATAAATAGAAGTTGCATTTTATTTATAATTAAAGTATATTGTAATTATTAGAAGCGGGGTGGAGCAGTTTGGTAGCTCGTCGGGCTCATAACCCGAAGGTCGTTGGTTCAAATCCAACTCCCGCAATAATAAATATATTTTTATATAAAATAAAAATATGAATTTTTATAAATCTAATTTATATCCAAAAGCTATATTTATTATGGGACCTACTGCATCAGGAAAAACTAATTTAGCTATTAATTTAAGAAAATATATAAAATCTGAAATAATAAGTGTAGATTCAGCTTTGATTTATAAAGAAATGAATATAGGAACAAATAAACCTAATTTAAAAACTTTATTTTATAATCCTCATCATTTAATTAATATTAAAGAACCATTTGAATCTTATTCATCAATTAATTTTTGTATAGATGCAATAAATAAAATGAAAAAAATTACTAAATTAGGAAATATACCTTTATTAGTAGGAGGAAGTATTCTTTATTTTAAAATGCTAATAGAAGGATTTCCTATATTACCTCCTCCTAATAAAAAAATAAGATATTTAATAAAAAAAGAACAAAAAAAAATAGGAAATATTAAATTACATAATATATTAAATAAAATTGATCCAATTAATGCAAATAAAATTCATTTTAACGATTTTAAAAGAATTTCACGAGCATTAGAAATTAACTTTACTAAAAATAAAAAATTAGAATATTTAATTAATAAAAAATATAATAAGTTAAAATATAAAATATATATTTTTGCAATATTACCTATTAATATTGAGTTAATTTATAATAAAATTTATAGAAGATTTAATAAAATGTTATATAATGGTTTTGAAAATGAAGTTAAAAACCTTATAAATAGAAAAGATTTAAATCAAGAAATGATTTCCATGAAATGTATTGGATATAGACAAATGTGGGAATATTTATTAGGAAAGATAAAATACGAAAACATGATAATAAAAGTAATAAGAGCAAATCGCAACCTTGTAAAAAAACAAATAAATTGGATTAAAAAAATAAATAATATTAATTATCTTAATGGAATAAATATTAAAAATGATATTAATAAAATTTTAAATATAATTTATAATTAATTAATATTAATATATTAATATATTATATATTTAAAATTTTAATAACAAATTTAATTATACTAAATTATTAAAATAATGTTTGAAATAATATACGGTATAAATACAATAAAAGAAGTTTTTAAAAAACATCCAGATATATTAATATGTATTTATTTATTTAAAAAAAAAAATAATTCTCGTTTAATAAAATTAATAAAAAAAATTTATAAAAAAGGTATTAACATAACAGTAAATAATAATAAATTTATAAAAAATAAAATTTATAAAAAATCACATCAAGGAATTGCTGCTTTAGTTAAAAATAAAACAAAAAATAATGAAAATATATTATTAAATATTTTAAAAAAAAGAAAAAATATTCTAATATTAATATTAGATGGTATAAAAGATCCACGTAATTTAGGTGCTTGTTTAAGATGCGCTGAAGCAACAGGTGTTGATATTGTTATATTACCTAAAAATAGATCAGCTCCTATTAATTCTATTGCTAAAAAAGTATCTAGTGGTTCAATTTATAATTTAAAAATTATAAAAGTCATTAATATTTCAAGAACTTTAATTTTATTAAAAAAATATAAAATATTTATAGTAGGTTCTATTACTAATTCTATAAATAATATTTATAAAATTAAATTATCAGGATCATTAGCTTTGGTTATAGGTTCAGAAGATAAAGGATTAAGAGATTTAACTAAAAAAAATTGTGATATACTTGTTAGTATTCCAATGTTAGGTTGTATTTCATCACTTAACGTTTCTGTTGCTACAGGAGTGTGTCTTTTTGAAATAATTAGAAAACGTATTTTTAATAAAATATAAAATTAAATTAATTAATTTTCTAATAAACATTATTTTTAAAATTAATGGTAATATTATGTTAATTAAAATAGGTATAAATGGGTTTGGAAGAATAGGTCGTATTATATTCAGAGAAGCTCAGGAATTTAAACAAATTGAAATAGTTGGTATAAACGATATAATACCAATTGAACATATAGCATATATGCTAAAATATGATTCTATACATGGAATTTTTAAAAAAAATATAAAAATAAAAAATAATAATTTAATAATTAATAATGATAAAAAAATAAGATGTTTTCATGAAAAAGATCCTAGAAATATAAATTGGGATCAAATTAATGTAGATGTTGTAATAGAATCAACTGGTTTTTTTTTAAAAAAAAAACATTCTAAATATCATATCATGTCAGGTGCAAAAAAAGTTATAATAACTGGTCCATCTGTAGATGATACTCCAATGTTTGTTATGGGTGTTAATAATAAAACATATAAAAATCAAAATATAATATCTAATGCATCATGTACTACTAATTGTGTAGCTCCTATAGCTAAAGTAATAAATGATAATTTTGGAATAGTTGAAGCTTTAATGACTACAGTACATTCCACTACATCAACTCAAAAAACAGTTGATAGTTCATCATCAAAAGATTGGAGAGGGGGTAGAAGTGCATCTTATAATATAATTCCTTCTTCTACAGGGGCTGCAAAAGCAGTAGGTAAAATAATTCCGGAACTTGATGGAAAAATAACTGGAATATCATTTCGTGTTCCTACAATTAATGTATCTGTCGTTGATTTAACTGTTAGATTAAAAAATCCAACTACATATAAAGAAATTTGTTATGTAATAAAAAAAAGTTCTAAAAAAGAGTTAAAAGGTATATTGGGTTATACAAATGAAGAAGTTGTTTCAAGTGATTTTAATGGAAATAAATTAATTTCAATATTTGATTCAAAAGCAAGTTTAATGTTAAATAAAAAATTTGTAAAATTAGTTTCTTGGTATGATAATGAAACAGGATATTCAAATAAAGTATTAGAATTAATTTCATATATATTTAATTATAAATAAAAAAATAAATTTTTAAAATTTATTTTTTAAAAAAAATCAGTCAATATTTAAATAAATTTTTTAATATTGACTGATATTTAAATATTAATTTAAATTAACATTATTTATTATAAATAATATTAATTTAAAAATTAAAAAAATAAATTTAATACACATATAATTTATTCACACCTTTTATAAATAATTATATAAATTTATTTAAAATTTAAATTTAATAAAATTTATTTTTATTAAATTTAAATATATATAAATTTGGGTCGTACAGGATTCGAACCTGTGACCAATTGATTAAAAGTCAACTGCTCTACCAGCTGAGCTAACGACCCTTTAATTAGGTGATGACGGATTTGAACCGTCGGCCCCCTCCTTGTAAGGGAGGTGCTCTTCCATCTGAGCTAATCACCTTTTATGATATATTTTATAAACAATATACTTAAATAGTCAACCTTTTTATAATAAATTTTAAAATTTAATATTAAATTTAATTATATAACTACAATTTAATTCAATTTTATGTTAAAATATATATTTTACTAAAAAATAATATTTTAAAAAAAAATAATATTTAATATTAATAAAATAATAATAAATAAAATATTTAAATTTTAATAAATTTAATTTTAAAAAAAAATTTTAATAAAATGATAATTAAAACCCGTTTTGCACCTAGTCCTACTGGATATTTACATATAGGTAGTATTCGTACTGCTTTATTTTCATGGTTGTTTGCTAAAAGAAAAAAAGGAAAATTTGTTTTTAGAATTGAAGATACAGATTGTAAACGTTTAAAAAAAAATAGTATAAAATCAATAATAAATAGTATGAAATGGTTAAATATAGATTGGGATGAAGGTCCTTATTTTCAAACATTAAGATTAAAACGTTATCAATCAGTAATAAATAAAATGATTTTAAATGGCAAAGCATATAAATGTTATTGTTCAATAAAAAGATTGGAAAATTTAAGAAAAAAACAAATTTTATTAGGAAAAAAACCTAAATATGATGGTTTTTGTAAAAAAAATATTAAATATTTTAAAAATAAAAATTATGTTGTTAGATTCAATAATCCTAAAACTGGATCAGTAATTTTTAAAGATATTATTAGAGGTAAAATAGAATTTAAAAATAAAGAACTAGATGATGTAATATTACAACGTACTAATGGATCATTTACATATAATTTTTGTGTTGTAATAGATGATTTAGATATGAAAATAAGTCATATTATAAGAGGTGAAGATCATATTAATAATACCCCTAGACAAATTAATATTATGAAATCTATAAATGCACCAATACCATTTTATGCTCATTTACCAATAATTTTAAATAATAATGGTAAAAAACTTTCAAAAAGAGATAATTCTTTAAATATTTTAAAATTTAAAGATGAAGGATTTTTACCAGAAGCATTATTAAATAATATAGTACGTCAAGGATGGTCTCATAAAAATAAAGAAATTTTCAGTATATATGAAATGAAAAAATTATTTAATTTAGATTGTATTAGTAAATCATCAAGTTTTTTTAATATTAAAAAATTAATATGGTTAAATCATTTTTATATTAAAAATTTACCTAATAAAATTATAATAGATAATTTATTATGTAATCTTAAAAAAGAAAAAATAAATATTAATTTAGGTCCAAAAATATATAATATTGTAAATATTTTAAAACAAAATTGTAAAACTTTAAAAGATATGACTTATAAATGTAGATATTTTTATGAAGATTTTAAAAATTTTAATAAAGAAGATTCTATTAAATATTTAAATATATTAAATTTAAAAATTTTAAATAAAATTTTAAATAAAATTTATAAAATAAAAGATTGGAATAAAGATAATATTAAAAATGCTATTTATGAAACATCTTATGATCTTGGAGTTAAATTTAATGCAATTAGTATGCCTCTTCGTGTTGCAGTTACTGGTAGTAAATGTTCACCTTCAATTGATATTACAATATATGAAATAGGTAAAATAAGATCTATATATAGAATAGAATTTGCTATAAATTTTATTATTAAAAATCAAAGTTTAAATAATTTTAAAAAAAATTAAATAAAATATTATTTTAAAATTATTTAATTCTCAAATTTAATTAAAGGATTAATATATAATGATATTAATATCAGATATTAATATAAAAGGAAAAAAAATTTTAATACGTTCTGATATGAATGTACCAATTAAAGATGGTAAAATAATTTCATATACTCGTATTATTAAATCTTTAAAAACAATTAAATATGCAATTAAAAACAAAGCTATAGTTATTATAGCTTCTCATTTAGGAAGACCTAAAGAAGGAATATATGATAAAAAATTATCTATGAAACCAATAGTTGATTTTTTAAAAAAAAAAATATCTTTTCCAATTCGTTTAGTAAAAAATTACATTAATGGATTAGATATTTTGCCAAATTTTTTAACAGTTTTAGAAAATGTAAGATTCAATAAAGGTGAAAAAAAAAATGATATAAATCTTTCTAAAAAATATTCAAATCTTTGTGATATATTTGTAATGGATGCTTTTGGAACTGCACATAGATCAGAATCTTCTACTGTAGGAGTAGGAAACTTCTCTAAAATATCTTGTTGTGGTTTTTTATTTAAAAATGAAATTAAAAATCTTAATAAAATTATTAAAAATCCTTTAAGACCAATGATATCAATAATTGGTGGTTCAAAAATATCTACAAAATTAAATGTATTAAAATCTCTATCTAAAATTTCAGATAAAATAATAATTGGTGGAGGTGTAGCAAATACTTTTTTAGCAGCTAAGGGTTTAAATATTGGTAAATCTATATATGAACCTAATTTAATAAATTCAGCAAAAAATCTTTTATTAAAAAATAAAAATATTTTAATACCTATTGATGTTATGGTAAGTAATAAATTTTCTAAATCATCTAATTCAAAAATTAAATCAGTTTATGATATTAAAAACTATGAAAAAATATTAGATATAGGTAATTTGTCAATTAATAAAATGATTTATAATTTAAAACAATCAAAAACAATATTATGGAATGGTCCTTTAGGGGTTTTTGAATTTTGTAATTTTCAAAAAAGTACAGAAGCTATAACTAATTTTATATCAAAAAATAATGTATTTTCTGTAGCTGGTGGTGGAGATACAATTTCTGCAATTGAATTTTTTGGAATTTATGATAAAGTATCTTATATATCTACAGGTGGTGGGTCTTTTTTAAATTTTATAGAAGGTAAAAAATTACCAGTTATTTCAATGTTAAATAAATATTCAAAATAATTTTTATAAAAAAATAATTTTATTAATTAAAATTATTTTAAAATTTATAAAAAAAAGGAACAAATTTATATGTCTAAAATTTTAGACTTTGTAAAACCAGGAGTTGTAACTGGAGATGATGTTCAAAAAATTTACAATTATGCTAAAAAAAACTTTTTTGCTATTCCTGCAATAAACTGTATAGGAACTGATTCAATAAATGCTGTTTTAGAAACCGCTGCTAAAGTTAGATCTCCTGTAATAATTCAATTTTCAAATAATGGTTCAAAATTTATATTAGGTAATGGAATTAAAAAAAATAATAAAAATCAAAATAATGCTGTAATAGGATCAATATGTGGTGCTCTTCACGTACATCAAGTAGCATCTTATTATGGTATTCCTATTATATTAAATACAGATCATTGTTGTAAAAAATTACTTCCTTGGCTTGATGGTATGTTAAAATATGGAGAAAAATATTACCATATTAATGGTAAACCTTTATTTTCTTCACACATGATAGATCTATCTAAAAATTCTTTAGAATATAATGTTAATTTAAGTTCTGAATATTTTTATAGAATGTCTAAAATTGATATGACTTTAGAAATTGAATTAGGTTGCACAGGAGGTGAAGAAGATGGAATAGACAATAGTAATATTGATAATTCTTTTTTATATACTAATCCTAAAGATATATCATATGTTTATGAAAAATTAATTAATATAAGTCAAAGATTTATTATTGCTGCTTCTTTTGGTAATGTTCATGGTGTATATAAGTATGGTAATGTAAAATTAAAACCCATTATTCTTTATCAATCACAAAAATATGTTTCTAAAAAATTTAATTTACCTTATAAAACATTAAATTTAGTATTTCATGGTGGTTCTGGATCTAATAAAGAAGAAATAAAAGAATCTATAAAATATGGAATTGTAAAAATAAATATAGATACTGATATTCAATGGTCAACATGGAAAGGTGTTCTTAAATATTATAAGAAAAATAAAAATTATTTACAAACACAATTAGGAAATAAAAAAGGTTATTTTATTCCAAATAAAAATTATTATGATCCTAGAGTTTGGATACGTTATAGTCAAATTTCAATAAAAAAAAAATTAGAATCATACTTCAAATTATTTAATTCTATAAATGTTTTATAATAAAAAAAAAATTTATTTAATTTTATGTTCTTTATATATTACATGTTTTCTACAAATTGGATCATATTTTTTTAATAATAATTTTTTTAATAACAATTTCTTGTTTTTAGTAGTTGTATAAAAATGTTTTGTTCCTGATGAAGATATAAGTTTAATTATTTTTTTTTTTTTTTTAGACATTGATTAATTTCCTTTATTTATTTTAAATTTTTATTTATTTTAATTTTATTTAAAACTTTTTCAATACCTTTTTTATTTATTATACGAATACCTTTGGCAGATGTACGAATGGAAATAAATTTTTTTTTACTATTTAACCAAAAACGATGATAATGAATATTAGTTAAAAATTTTCTTTTAGTTTTATTCATTGAATGAGATTTATTATTACCTACTATTGTTTTTTTTCTTGTTACTTCGCATATTCTTGACATTATTAAAATCCTTTAAATTTAATTTTAAATTATATTTATTTAAATTAATTAAATAATAAATTTAAAATAAATTTTAAAAAATTACAATATATATAAATTTAAAATAATTTAAATTAAATATAAATATTTTATTAAATATACAATATTTTAAGTAAAAATTAAATAAATTTATAAAATTTTTAAAATAAATATAATTTTTTAAAATTATATTTGGTGAAAAATGATAATTAATTATATAATATTTCATTCAATTAATCCTTTTATATTTAAATTTGGTAAATTCTATTTTAGATGGTATGGTTTTATTTATATAATAGGATTTATTTTTTCTTTATGGTTATCAAAAAAAAAAATTATTAACAAAAAAATTATTTTTATATCTAAAAAAAATTTAGAAAATTTAATTTATTATATTTTTTTAGGTATTTTTATAGGAGGAAGGATAGGTTATATTATATTATATAAAATAAAAAATTTTATAAATAACCCATTTTACATATTTAAAATATGGTATGGTGGTATGTCATTTCATGGTGGTTTAATAGGAGTTATTTTAACTATTAAATTATTTATAATTAAAAAAAAAAATATAAATTTTTATGAAATTTCTGATTTTATATCAACTATAATTCCATTTTGTATTGGGATTGGAAGATTAGGAAATTTTATAAATGGAGAATTATATGGAACTGTTTCTATTAATTTGCCTATAGGAATATTATTTCAAAATTCATTAAAAGATGATTTAAAATTTATTTTAAAACATCCTGAATTTAAATTTTTATTTTATAAATATGGACGTTTACCTAGACATCCATCTCAAATTTATGAATCTCTTTTAGAAGGTTTTGTTCTATTTATTATTATTAATTTATTTATAAAAAAAAATAGACCTATTGGAAGTGTATCTGGTTTATTTATTATATTATATGGAATATTTAGATTTTTATTAGAATATTTTAGACAACCTGATTATAAAATATTTTTTTTAAATTATTTTAATATTGGACAAATATTATCAATACCTATGATATTTTTAGGTTTTTATTTAATTATTAAATCATATAAAAATTAAAAATTTTATTTAAATAAATTAAATTTATATTAATTAATATATTATTTAAATTTAAAAATTTTTATATAAAATAATTATATTAATAATATAAATTTATATTTTAAAAAATAAATAAATTTAACTTAAATAAATTGGAGATAATTAATGTTAAGTAATAAAAAAAATAATATAAAAGAAAATAAATATTTAAAAGAAAACGAAAAAGATAAAAATATAAAATTAAAAAATAAAAAAAATAAAATTGAATTTTTAGATGATAAAGATAAATATATTAACAAATTAGAAAATTCTTTAAAAGAAACAAAAAAATTATCAAATGATAATTTTCTAAGATATAGAGCTGAAATAGAAAATTTAATAAAAAGAAATGAAAAAGATTTAGAAAAATCAAATAAATTTGCTATAGAAAAATTTGCAATTGAATTATTACCAGTAATTGATAGTTTAGAAAAAACTATAGAAATGTTTAATATAAAAAATTTAGAATTAAAATCTATTTTTGAAGGTGTAAATTTAACACTAAAATTTTTATTAAATACTGTTAATAAATTTGGAATTAATACAATAAATGATATAAATGTAATATTTAATCCTAATATTCATCAGGCAATGAATATAATAAAATCAAATAAACATAAATCAAATTATATTATTAATATAATGCAAAAAGGATATATACTTAACGGAAGACTTATTCGTCCTGCAATGGTAACTGTATCAAAATAAAATTTTAAATTAAATTATATTCACTATACTAAAAATAGTGAATATAATTTAACTTAATATAAAAAAAAATTTTTAAATAAATTTAAATAATAAATTAAAAATTTAAATCATAATTGATTTCCAATTAATAGGTTTTTTAATTATTTTTTTTAAAATAAAATTAGTTTTAGAAAAATGACTACATCCTAAAAAACCATAATTACATGATAATGGACTTGGATGATAAGTTTTTAAAATAAAATGTTTATTATTATCTATAAATTTTTTTTTTTTTGAGCATAAAAACCCCATAATAAAAAAACAATTCCATTTAAATAATAATTAATTAATTTAATAATTATATCTGTAAATTTCTCCCAACCTATATTTGAATGTGAATTTGGTTTATTATGTTCAACTGTTAAAATAGAATTTAATAATAAAACACCTTGATCTGACCAGCTTTTTAAAAAACCATGCTTAGGTATTACAAAATTATTAATGTCTTTATGTAATTCTTTATAAATATTTTTTAAAGATGGTGGTATTGATGATCCTATATTTACAGAAAAAGCCAAACCATTGGCTTGATTAAAACCACAATAAGGATCTTGTCCTACTATAACTACTTTTATATTATTAAATTTAGTAAATTTAAAAACATTAAAAACTTCATTTGAATTTGGATGTATTATATTACCATATAATCTTTTTTTACGAATTAAATTTATCATTTTTATAAAAAATTTCATTTTTTTTACATCATATAAAACATCAGACCATTTATTCATAAATAAATTTTATTTATTTAAATTATTATTTTTTAAATAATTATTTATTAATGTAAAATAAAATATTTAAATTTTAATTAAAATTAATTAATTAAATTAATTAATTATTATAATTTAATTTTATTTTTTTATAAAATTTTTATATTTTTAATTTATATAAATAAATATATTAATAAATAATATAATTATTTTTTTATAAAAATATAATTTAAATTATATAAATTTTATAAAAATAAAGTATAACATAATAATAAAAAATTATATTTTTAATTAATTAAATAATAATATTAATTATATTTAATTTTATTAAAAATATTTAATTTTTTAAAAAAAATTATAATAAAAATTATTATTTTTAAATATAATAATATTATATTTAAAAATAAAAATTATTTTTTAATAAAATTAAACAAATAAATATTAATTTATTTTAATAATATTAAAATTATAAATTAAATAATAAAATATTTTATTAAAAAATTTATATAATTAATTTTAATTAAAAAAAAATTAAAAAATAATTTATTAATATATATTTAAAATATATATGTTATTATTTTAAAATAAAATTTTAAATTTAAAATTATATGTAAATTAAGGACATAGATTTTATGATAGAGCTAAATAAAAATAAAAAAAATATATTAATAGAAGAAGAACTTAAAAAATCTTATTTAGATTATGCTATGTCTGTTATTATTGGAAGAGCATTGCCAGATGTTAGAGATGGTTTAAAACCTGTACATAGAAGAATTTTATTTGCAATGTATATATTAAAAAATTATTTTAATAAAAATTATAAAAAATCAGCAAGAATAGTAGGTGATGTTATAGGTAAATATCATCCTCATGGAGATTCTGCTGTATATGATGCAATAGTAAGAATGGCTCAAGATTTTTCATTAAGATATAAATTAATAGATGGTCAAGGTAATTTTGGATCTATTGATGGTGATTCTGCAGCAGCAATGAGATATACAGAAATAAGAATGTCAAAAATTTCACATGAATTAATTTTAGATATAGAAAAAAATACAGTTGATTATTATTTAAATTATGATGGAACACATAATATTCCAAATATTTTACCTGCAAAAATTCCAAATCTTTTAATAAATGGATCATCTGGAATAGCTGTTGGAATGGCTACCAATATACCATCTCATAATATATCAGAAATTATTGATGGATGTTTAGCATATATTAAAAACAAAAATATAACTTTAGAATGTTTAATGAAATATATACCAGGACCTGATTTTCCAACTTATGCTATTATAAAAGGAACAAAAGGTATAAAAGAAGCTTATAAAACTGGATATGGAAAAATATATATTAAAGCAAGAGCAAAAATAAAAAAATATGGAAAAAATGGACGTGAATGTATAATTATAAATGAAATACCTTATCAAGTAAATAAATCTAAATTAATAAAACAAATATCAAATTTAACAAAAGATAAAAAAATAGAAGGAATAAATAATATAAGAGATGAATCTGATAAAGATGGTATGAGAATAGTTATAGAAATTAAAAAATACTTTATAAGTTCTATTATCTTAAATAAACTTTTTTTAAATAGTAAATTACAAATTTCTTTTGGAATAAATATGGTAGCTCTTTGCAATGGTCAACCTAAATTATTATCTCTTAAAGAAATAATATATCATTTTATTAAACATCGTAAAGAAATAATTATAAGAAGAACAATTTTTAAATTAAAAAAGTTAAAAGATAGATCTAATATTTTAGAAGGTTTATATATAGCTATTAATAATATAGATTATATTATAAATTTAATTTTGAAATCTAAAACACCTAAAAAAGCTAAAATAATATTGTTATCTAAATCATGGAATTTTAATAAAGAATTTATATTATTTAAAAACTTTAAAACAAATAATATAGAAAAAAAATTAAAAGAAAAAAAAACAAAAAACACAAATAATATTTATTATCTAAATAATATTCAAGCAAAAGCTATTTTAAATATAAAATTACAAAATATTACTCATATAGAAATAAATAATATTAAAAAAGAATATATTATTAATTTAAATAAAATAAAAAAATTTAAAAATATATTAAAAAATAATAATGAATTAATAAAAATAATAAAATCAGAACTTATAGAAATAAAAGAAAAATATCAAGATAAAAGGAAAACAGAAATTATAAATAATGATAAATATTATGATAAAAAAAATATATTAATTAGTAATAACGTAATTATTATTATTACATATAATGGATATATTAAATATCAAAAAATTTCAGAATTTGAATCTCAACATAGAGGAGGAAAAGGAAAATCAATATTTAAAATACAAGAAGAAGATTTTATAAAAATAATACAAATTGCAAATACAAATGATATAATTCTTTTTTTTTCTAATTTTGGAAAAGTATATTTTTCTAAAATAGAACAAATAAAAAAATATAATAGTAAAAATAAAGGTATAAATATATTAAGTATGTTATCTTTATCAAATAAAGAAAAAATCACATGTATTTTTCCAATAAAAAAATATATAAAAAAATATTATATTATTTTAGTAACTGAAAAAGGAATGGTTAAAAAAAATTTATTAATTAATTTTTTAAAAACTCGTAAAAAAGGTATAAGAATTATAAAACTCAAAAAAAATGATAATATTGTAGATGTAAATATAACAAATAGTAATAATGATATTATGTTATTTTCTTCATATGGAAAAGTATTAAAATTTAATGAAAAACAAATAAGAAGTATGAATAGAAATTCTTTAGGTATAAAAGGAATTAAAATGATTGAAGGAGATACTTTAACATCTATTGTTGTACAAAAAGAAATAAAAAGCACTATATTAACTATAACAAGAAATGGATATGGAAAAAGAACTTATATATCAGAATATCCTTCTAAATCTAGATCAAAATGTGGAATTATTTCAATAAATTTAAAAAAAAGAAATATAAGAGTTATTGGATCCATTGAAGTTAAAGATTCAGATAAAATATGTATTATAACAAATAAAGGAAAGTTAGTTATAATTAATGTATCTGAAATAAGTATTGTTAAAAGAAATACTCAAGGTGTTATTTTAATAAATACTGAAAAAAATGAACAAGTAATTGGTATTAAAAAATTACCTAAAGATTTAAATAAAAATTAAATTTATTAATTTTATTTTAATGACAAATCAAAAAAGGTAATAAATCATCTTTTCTTATAGTTAATATTTCACATCCATTTTTATTTACAACAATTGTATGTTCGTATTGTGCAGATATTTTACGATCTTTAGTCTTAACTGTCCATCCATCTTTCATTAAAATAACTTTATTATTTCCTAAATTTACCATTGGTTCAATTGTAAAAACCATCCCATCCTGTAAAATACAATTATCTTTATTATAATAAAAATGTAAAATTTGTGGATATTCATGAAATATTTTTCCTATTCCATGACCGCAATATTCACGTACAACAGAAAATTTTTTTGATTCAACAAATTTTTGAATTTTTTTTCCAATTTCTTTAATTTTTATACCAGGTTTAATAACTAAAATTGCAAGATAAAGACTATCCCTAGCTATTTTACATAGTTTTTTTGTTATTTCAGGAATTTTTCCAACAAAAAACATTTTAGATGTATCTCCATAAAATTTATCTTTTAATATAGCAATATCTATATTTAAAATATCACCATTTTTAAGAATTTTATTATAACTAGGTATTCCATGACATACAACATCATTTACAGAAATACAAACAGATTTTGGAAAACCATTATATCCTAAAGAAGCAGATTTAACATTTAAATTTTTAGTCATAAATTTGTAACATAAATCATCAATTTCTCCTGTACTTATACCTGGTTTAATATAATGTTCAATCATTTCTAATACTTTTACTGATAATCTTCCAACAATTCTTAATTTATTTATTTCATTTAATGTTTTTATATATTTACACATTTTATTAATTATATCCTAATTTAACTTTAATAAAATTTAAAATTATTTATTAAATTTATAAAATAAATATAACATATATATATTTTTAAAATATATATATGTTATATTTATTTTATAAATTTAATAAATAATTTTAAAAGAGGTTAATTATGTCTAATATTTCTATTCATGAAATGATACATGCAGGTGTTCATTTTGGACATCAAACTCGTTATTGGAATCCAAAAATGAAACCTTATATATTTGGAGCTCGTAATAAAGTTCATATAATAAATTTAGAAAAAACTATATCAATGTTTAATAAAGCTTTATTTGAAATTAATATTTTATCATCTAAAAAAAAGAAAATATTATTAATAGGAACTAAAAAAGCAGCTAGATCTGCTATAAAAAATACAGCAATTAAATGTGGTCAATTTTTTGTCAATCATAGATGGTTAGGAGGTATGTTAACAAATTGGAAAACTGTTCGTAATTCAATTAAAAATTTAAAAAATTTAGAAAATCAATTAAAAGACGGAACTTTTGAAAAATTAAAAAAAAAAGAAATTCTTATAAGAACTAGAAAATTAAATAAATTAGAAAATAGTTTAGGTGGAATAAAAAATATGAATGGACTTCCTGATGCTATTTTTGTTATAGATGCAAAACATGAAAGAATTGCAATAAAAGAAGCAAAAAATATAAATATTCCAATATTTTCTATTGTAGATACTAACTCTGATCCTGAAGGTATTAATTTTATTATTCCTGGTAATGATGATTCTAAACATTCAATAAATCTTTATTTACTTGCATTTTATAATGCAATTAAAAACACAAAAGATAAAAATATTATATAAATTTTAATAAAATTTAAAATAAGGAAAATAAAATGAGTTATGTTGATATTAATAATATTAAAAAATTACGTAAATTAACTGGAGTTGGTATTTTAGAATGTAAAAAATCTCTTATTAAATCAAAAGGAAATATAAAAATAGCTATTGATTTAATGCGAAAATATGGAAAAAAAATATCAATTCAAAAAATATATAATAAAACTTCAAATGGTATTATTTTAATAAAACAATCTGAAAAAAAAAAAAAAATAATTATGTTAGAAATAAAATGTGAAACAGATTTTGTAGAAAAAAATATTGAATTTAAATTATTTGGAAAAAAAATTATAAATTTTATTATAAATAAAAATATATATAATATAAATTTAATAAATAATAAATTCAAATTTGAACGTGAATTATTAATATCTAAATTTTGTGAAAATATAAAAATTAAAAGATTTAGTTATTTAAAAGGTGAAAATACTGGATTTTATTTACATAGGTCACATATTGGTGTTATTGTTTCATCAACAAATGGTAAAAAAAATTTTTTAAATAAAATAGCTATGCATATAGCTGCATGCAAACCAAAGTATTTAAATTCAAAAGATATACCAAATAATTTAATAAATCATGAAAAAAATATTCAAATGAAAATTGCAATTAATTCTGGAAAAACAAATAAAATATCAAAAAAAATAGTTATTGGAAGAATTAATAAATTTATAAATGAAATTACATTAAATAATCAAGAATTTATAATTGATAATAAAAAAAAGATATATCAAATATTATTATTAAATAAAATTAAAATAAATAATTTTATACTTTTTGAAATATAAAATATTTAAATTATTAAATATAAATATATAAATTAAAATTTTTTAATTAATAAATAATTAATATTATTAAAAATTAATTTAAATTTAGATTAATTTATAAATTTTAAATAATTTAAATTTTAAAATTAAAGGTAATATTTATGATTAATGATATTATTAAAAATATAAATAATAAAATGAATAAATGTATTAAATCATTTAAAAATAAATTAAATGAAATAAGAACAAGCAGAGCATCCCCTGATTTTTTAAAAAATATAAATGTAAAATGTTATGGAAATATTTATCCTATAAATAAATTATCTAATATTAATACTGAAAATTATAATACTCTTTCTATTACTTTATTTGATATTACATTAATAAAATTAATAAAGAAATCTATTTTATCTTCAAATTTAGGTTTAAATCCAATTATATCAAACAATATTATTAAAGTTCATATACCTGAAATTAACGAAGATAGAAGAAAAGAATTAATAAAATTAGTTAAAAAATATTCAGAAAATAGTAAAATTTCAATAAGAAATATAAGAAGATATTATAAAGAAAAGATTAAATGTTTAATAAAAGAAAAAATAATTTGTAATGATGAAAAAGATAAATTACAAAATGAAATAGAGAAAATAACAAATTTTTATATTAAAAAAATTAAAATTTTATTATTAAATAAAGAAAATTCACTTTTAAAGTTAACATAAAAAAAAATAAATTTTTATAAAATTAAATATAATATTTAAAATTCAAATTTAATTTATTTAAAAATTAAATTTATTTTTTTTAAAAATTTATTATTATTATTAATTATAATGGATTTAATTTATGTCAGAACCAAAATTTGTTCATTTAAGAGTACATACTGATCATTCTATGATAGATGGAATTATTAAAATAAATAATTTAATTAAAAAAGTAATTGATTTAAATATGTCATCAATTGCTATTACAGATTTTTCTAATTTATATGGTTTAATTAAATTTTATACAAAATCTTATAATGAAGGTATAAAACCAATAATTGGAGCTGATTTTTTATTATATAATAATATTTTAGAAAATGAAATATCAGAAATAACTATTTTAGCATTAAATAATATTGGTTATAAAAATTTAATATGTATAATTTCTGATTCTTATAAGAATGGATATGGTATATATGGTCCAATTATAAATAAAAATCTACTTATTAAATATAATGAAGGTTTAATTTTAATTTCAGGTGCTAAAAATGGTGATCTTGGAAAATGTTTAATTAGAAATAATTTATTAAAAATTAAAAATTGTTTATCATTTTATAATAAATATTTTTTTAATAGATATTATATAGAACTTATAAGAACTAACAGAGATAACGAAGAAAATTATATATTTTTAGCTTTAAATCTTTCTAAAAGATATGGATTACCAGTTGTTGCTACAAATGATGTTCGTTTTATTAATTCATCAGAATTTGAAGCTCATAAAATAAGAGTTGCTATAAATAAAGGAATTATAATAAATGAAGATAAATTACTTAATAATTATAGCCCTCAACAATATATTAGAAGTGAAAAAGAAATGTCAGAATTATTTTCTGATATTCCAGAATCTTTAATAAATAGTGTAGAAATTGCTAAAAGATGTAATGTTACAATACAATTAGGAAAATATTTTTTACCAATTTTTAAAACAGGTAAAATTTCTAATGAAGATTATCTTATTTCTTGTGCAAAAAAAGGTCTTAATAATAGATTATTATTTATATTTCCTACAAAAGAAAAAAGATATAAAAAACAAATAATTTATAATAGAAGATTAGAATTAGAACTTAAAATAATAAACAAAATGAAATTTTCAAGTTATTTTCTTATTGTAATGGAATTTATACAATGGGCAAAAAATAACAATATACCAGTAGGACCTGGTAGGGGGTCAGGTGCTGGTTCGCTTGTAGCTTATGCTTTAAATATAACTGATATAAACCCTATTACTTTTGGTTTATTATTTGAAAGATTTTTAAATCCAGAAAGAATATCAATGCCAGATTTTGATATAGATTTTTGTATGGATAAAAGAGATTTGGTTATAGATCATGTATTATTAAATTATGGTAAAAATTCTGTTTCTCAAATTATAACTTTTGGAACAATGACTGCTAAAGCAGTTATAAAAGATGTTGGTAGAGTATTAGGTCATTCATATTCTTTTGTAAATAAAATATCTCAATTAATTCCAAATGATTATGGAATAAATATTGAAAAATCATTAATTAAAGAATCTAGATTAAAATTTATTTATAATAATAATATAGAAGTAAAAATATTAATAGATATGGCAAAAAAACTTGAAGGAACAATACGTAATGTTGGAAAACATGCTGGTGGTATTGTTATTTCACCATCAAGAATTATTGATTTTTCTCCTATTTATTGTGATTCTGATGGAAAAAATATTGTTACACAATTCGATAAAAATGATATAGAATCTATTGGTTTAGTAAAGTTTGATTTACTAGGATTACGTACTTTAACAGTAATTAATAAAACATTGTTAATTATAAATTCTATTCGTTTAAATAAAAAATTAATTCCTATTGAATTACCGTATTTTAATTTAAATGATGAAAAAATTTTTAATACTTTAAAAAAATCAGAAACTACAGCAATATTTCAATTAGAATCAAAAGGTATGAAAGACCTTATAAAACGTCTTAAACCAGATTGTTTTGAAGATATAATAGCATTAGTAGCTCTTTTTAGACCAGGTCCTTTAAAATCAGGAATGGTAGAAAAATTTATATCTCGTAAACATGGAAGAGAAGATATATCTTTTCCAGATAAAAAATGGCAACATAAATCTCTTAAAAATATTTTAATTTCTACTTATGGAGTTATTCTTTATCAAGAACAAGTAATGAAGATTGCTCAAGTATTAGCTGGTTATACACTAGAAAAATCTGATATTCTTAGAATAGCAATGAGTAAAAAAAAAACAGATGAAATGAATAAACAGCGTTATTTTTTTAAAAAAGGATCTATTAAAAATGGAATAGACTGTAAATTATCTATGAAAATTTTTGATATTTTAGAAAAATTTTCAAGCTATGGGTTTAACAAATCACATTCGGCTGCATATGCTTTAATAACTTATCATACTTTATGGTTAAAAACTTACTATCCTTCTGAATTTTTATCTTCTTTTATGTCATATGATATTGATAATACAGAAAAAATAGTAGAAATTGTACAAGAATGTTTAAAAATAGGAATCAAAATTATCCCACCTAATATAAATATTAGTGAATATAATTTTATTGTAAATAAATATGGTAACATAATTTATGGTATGGGTGCTATAAAGGGACTTGGAAAAAATACAATTGATTTAATTATAAATTCACGTAATAAAAATGGTAAATTTTTAGGAATTTTTGATCTTTGTTCTAGATTAGATATTAAAAAAATAAATAAAAATATATTAGAAAAACTAATTATTTCAGGATCTTTAGATTGTTTTGGAATAAAAAGATATATATTAATAAATTTAATAAATTTTTTAGTTAAAGCTTCAAATCAACATATAAAAAATAATTTTTCAGGTCAAGTAGATATGTTTGGAGTTCTATATAATAATTCAGAATATATAAATAAATTATATAAACATATAAATAAAAATAATATACAAATTATTCTTGATGGTGAAAGAAAAACTTTAGGTTTTTATTTAACAAGTCATCCAATAATTAAATATTTAAAAGAAATTAAATATTATAAAAAAATAACATATATTAAAAATATTAAAAATAATAATAAAAATAATATAATTAAAACTATAGGTTTTATTATATCTTATAAAAAAAAAAATACAAAAAATGGAAAAAATATATGTATATGTACAATAGATGATAGATCTATACGTTTAGAATTAATTTTATTTGAAAATATTTTTATAAAATATAATAATTTAATAGAAAAAAATAAAATTATTATCGCTATAGGAAGAATTTTTTATGATGATTTTAATTATAAATTTAAAATGAATGTTTATAAAATATATGATATTAGTAAAGAACGTGAAAAATATGCTAAAAGATTATCAATCTTAATAAAAAATACAAAATTTAAAAAAGATTTAATATATAAAGTTAAATCATATATAAAACCGTATTTATTTGGTTCTCTTCCTTTATATTTTTTTAATAAAAAAAATAAAAAATATAATTATTTTAATTTTTTAAATAAATATAAAATAAAACCTACAAATAATCTTTTAAATAATTTAAAAAAAATTTTTGGTGAAGAAAACGTAAATATAGAATTTAATTAAAAATTAATAATTAAATAAAATATATAATAAAAATTATATATTTTATTTAATTAATTTAAAAATAAAATTAAAATAATGAAATGGTATTTTTGGTTAAATAAATATTACAAAAAAATAATAAATAGTTATATAAAAGGCTTTGGTCACCATGCTTTAATAATATATAGTAACTTTAAAAATGGTAAAAAATCATTATGTTATGCTATTATAAGATGGTTAATGTGTAATAAAAAATATAAAAAAAAAAGTTGTGGTAATTGCCAAAGTTGTAATCTTATGTTATCTAATAATCATCCAGATTATTATAATTTAGATTTTAAAAAAAAAATTGGTGTAGATGATATTAGATTAATTACTGAAAATATATATAATAAGTCTAGACAAAATGGTTCAAAAGTTATTTTTTTAAATAATTCATCTTTTTTAACAGAACAGGCATGTAATGCTTTATTGAAAATATTGGAAGAACCTCCAAAAAATACTTATTTTATATTATCATGTAATTCTTTATTTAAATTATCTAAAACTTTATTAAGTAGATGTATATGTTTTAATATAAAAAAAATAAATGAAAAAGATTCATTAAAATGGTTAAAAAAAAAATTTATTGATTATAATGAATTTTCCATTGTTTCATCTTTAAGATTATCTGATGGTTATCCTTTAAAAGCTAAATATTTATTAAAAAAAGAACTATGGATAGAAAGACAAAATTTATGCACATCATTAAATTATTCTATAAAAAATAATGATTTTATATCTTTATTACCTAAATTAGAATTTAATTCTGATAATAGATCAATATATTGGTTAATGAGTTTTATTATAGATGCTATAAAATATAATTTAAATTTAAATAAATATATATCCAATATAGATAAATTATATATAATAAAAAATTTAAATAAAAAATTTAAATATAAAATTCTTTTATATCAATATAAAATATTGTTAAATTTTTTTATTAATTTAGAAAAAATTAATAATGTTAATAAAGAAATTTTAATATCAAATATTCTTATGCAAATTGAAAATAATTTTTATTCAATTTAAAATTAAATTTAATATTTAATTTTAATTTTTAAAATAAATTAAAAATGAAAATGAAAAATAAAAATAAATATGAATATTCTATTATTTCAAAAAATAAAAAAGCTTTTTATCAATATAAAATTGAAAAAGAAATAGAGGCATCTTTATCTTTAAAGGGTTGGGAAATAAAATCATTAAAATCTGGTAAAATAGATATTAGTAATAGTTATATTTCAATTAATAATAGAGAAGCTTATCTTGTTGGTTCTGTTTTTCAACCTTTAAATAATGTTTATTTAATTAATAAATGTGATTCAAAAAGAATTAAAAAAGTTTTATTAAATAAATTTGAAATAAATAAACTTTTATTTAAAATAAAAAAAGAAAATTGTACTATAATAGTATTATATTTATATTGGAAAAAATCATTTGTTAAAATGAAAATAGGAATTGCAAAAGGAAAAAAAAAACATGAAAAAAGAAATTTAATTAAAAAAAAAGAATGGGATATTAATAAGTCTAGAATTATTAAAATGTATAAAAAATATCATTGATATATTTTAAAATATAATATAATATATATATTGGGGCTGATTATTGGATTCGACGAAATTTTATTTTATTTAATTTGCATGTCGAGAGATTAAGATACTCGTTAAAACTTATTATAAAATAAATGCAAAAGAAAAATTTAAAGAATACTTTGCTTTAGCAGCTTAATTCAGAAAAAAAAAACTGAATATTCCCTCATTATTCATTTTCTCTTAGATAGAATAAAAGAGGTCATTAATAAGAGATTAAACTTTTAAAAGTTTTATATTTTAAATAAAAGTTTAAATTTTTTTTTAAAAATATAAAATCTTATTATTTGTGTCTGTCCTTATTTTAAGATATATAAGACAGTACTAAACATGTAGATATTTAAAAAAAATAAATTTCGGACGCGGGTTCAAATCCCGCCAGCTCCAAATATAAATAATATTTATTATAAGTAATAAAATAATTTAATTTTTAAATTAATTTTTTAATATCTTTTTTTGTTGATTTGGACAAAATTTTTTCTAAAAGAATTTTAGATTTAAATAAACTTGATTTTCTTATAATATTTTTAATATTTGGTATATATGAAGAACTCATACTAAATTCATCTAAACCCATTCCTAATAAAAATTTAGTTGCATTTTCATCACTTGCAAGTTCCCCACACATGCTTATCCATTTACCAGAATAATGAGAAGATTTAACAATTTTATTTATTAATGAAATTAAAGAAATAGATATTGGATTATATAAATAAGAAATAATTTCATTTCCTCTATCTACTGCTAAAATATATTGTGTTAAATCATTTGTTCCAATACTTAAAAAATCAACTTCATAAGATAAATATTTAGCAATTATTGCAGAAGATGGTGTTTCTATCATAATACCTATTTCTATATTTTCATCAAATAAAATATTTTTATTTCTTAATTTTTGTTTTAATAAAAATATTTCTTTATTAAATAAACGAACTTCTTCTAATTCAATAATCATTGGAAACATAATACATAATTTTCCGAATGCTGAAGCACGTAAAATAGATTTTAATTGATATTTAATTATTTTATTATTAATAATTGATATACGTACACCTCTACATCCTAAAAATGGATTTTCTTCTTTTTTAATATTTATATATGAAATTTTTTTGTCACCACCAATATCAATAATACGTATTATTTTTTTTTTATTTTTCATTAATTTAGATATATTTTTATATATATTTAATTGTTCTTCTTCGCTTGGTAAAGAATTTCTATCCATAAAAATAAATTCTGTTCTATATAATCCTATTCCTTCTGATCCTTTTTTTTTTGCTTTTAAAACATCATTAAAATTATTAATATTTGAACATATTTTTACTTTATGTTTATCAATTGTAATTGCTGGTAATTTTTTTATTTTATCTAATTTGTTTTTTTTTATTAAATAAGAAAATTTAATTAATTTTATTTTTTTTATTATTTCTTTTTTTGGATTTATATAAATTTTATTGTTTATTGCATCTAATATTATATAATCTCCATTATTAACATTTTTAGTAATATTAATAGTTCCTACTATTGCTGGTATTTCTAATGATCTTGCTATAATAGATGTATGTGATGTTTTTCCTCCAACATCTGTTATAAATCCTTTAATTTTATCTTTATTTAATTGAATAATTTCAGAAGGACTTATATCATAAGAAATTAATATTGAATTTTCATTTGAATTTTCTATATCAATAATTTGAATATTTAAAATATTTCTTATTAATCTGTCTCCTATATCATAAATATCAAAATTTCTTTCTCTTAAATATTTATCTTTAATTAATTTAATATTTTTTATTTGTTTTTTAATTACATTATTTACTGCATTATCAGCACTTATTAATTTATTTTTAATAAGATATAATATATCTTTTTCAAATTCTATATCTTCTAAAATCATTAAATGACTATCAAATATAAATTTTTTTTTTTTTCCAAAATTTTTAATATTTTTATTTTTTATCTTTTTTAATTGATTTAATGTTTTATCTCTTCCTAAATAAAATTTTTTTATTTCTTCTTTTATTTGATATGATTTAATTTTTTTTTTATTAAAAATTATTTTTTCTTTTTTAATTATTAAAGCTTTTCCAAAAGCAATTCCTTGTGACGCTGAAATACCTGAAAACATATAATTATACCTTATTATATAATTTCATTAAACAAATAAATTATTATATTTTTAATATAAATTTTACTAAATGGTTAATTGCTTCATGTTCATCTTCACCTTTAGCAATAATTTCTATTGTATTATTTTTTGATAAATCAAGTGATTGTAATTTAAATAAACTTTTTGCATTAGCTATTTTACCTTTTGAATTTATTGTTATATCTGAAATAAATTTTTTAGCTTCTGTTACTAACATAGCTGCTGGACGAGTGTGAATACCATTTTCAGCATATATTTTAACTTTTTTTTGGTACATTTTTCACCAAATTAATTAATTTAAATTTTTATTTTATTTTAAGTTAAATTAATAAAATTAATATTTTTTAAATATTTTGTTTTAACATTAAATAAAAAACAACTATTTTCAATATAAAATATATAAATAATATAATTTTAAATATATTTATATAATTATTTAAAATAAAATTAAATAATTTTATTATATTTTAATTCTTTTTTAATATATGAATAATAAATTGGAGCAGCTATTAAACCTTCTAATCCAAATATAGATTTTAATATAATCATAGCTAATAATAATTCCCATGATTTAGAATTTATACTTTTTCCAATTATTTCTGCATTTAAAAAATATTCTAATTTATGAATAAGTATTAAATATATAAACATGAAAATACCAACAATAAATGATATATAAAAAGCTGAAATTGTAATCATTGTATTAGAAATAATATTACCTACTATAGGAAATAAACTAAAAATAAAAGTAGATAAAATAAGTTCTTTTAAAAAAGGAAGACGTAATTTAAAAAAAATAAGTAAAATTATCATAATTAATGTTGTTAAAATTGTATTAAAAAATGATATTTTAATTTGAGCACAAATAACATTATTAAAAGAATCATAAAGATTAATTATTCTTTTATATAATTGTTTAACAAAATAAGAATTTGTTTTTAATGGTTTATTTAAAGAAATAGAAGAACCTAAAATTAATCCAATAAAAATCATTATAAATCCATGAAAAAAAGAATTTAAAATTTTTTTAAAAATATTTGAATTAGAATTTATTAAAGAAAATATTTTATATTTAATTTTTTCTGTACTTTCAGGTAAAAAAGATAAAAAATAATCTGGAATCATATTTTTAATAATTACAAATATATTATCTTTTTCATAATTAAAATTATTATTTTTTAATATTTCATTTTTTAAACAATTAACTATATCAATAATACCTATTGAAATTAAAAAAAATATTATTAAAAAAATAATTGTTATTATTATTAATCTAGCTTTATAAATACCTAAATATTTTTCAAGAAATGATGGTGTTAAAAATAAAATTGTTTGATAAACAAAAAATCCTGATATAAAACATGTAAATAAATTTAATGGTATCATTAAGGTGATAAAAAGAATCATTAACATATACGAAATAGCTTTAAATTTTTTTTTAGTTATGTTCATTTTATTTCCTGTTATATATATTAAATATTTAATTTAAATATATTTAAAATATAAAATTAAAATTTTATATAAATATTTAATATAAAAAAAAAAAAAAAAAAATAAAAATAAATTATTATTTTAATAATTAAATAAATAATTAAATTTAAGGAGAAACAGGGATTTGAACCCTGGAAGGAATATTATTTCCTTACGATTTTCGAAATCGTACCGTTTAACCACTCCGGCATTTCTCCTTAAATAATAATATATTTATTTTTATTTTTTTTTAAAAAAATTTATTTTAATAAAAATAATTTTAAATATAAATAAAGTTTATTTATAAAATTAAATATTAATATTTAAATATTTATTTATATTTTTAAATTAATTATAAATAAAATATTTTGTTTATTTGTTTTATAAAATAAAATTAAAATAAACAATATTTATATATTTAAAACATATTATAAAATAAAATTAAAGTTTTTAAAATATTTTTTTTAATATATAAATATTATTATCAATATATATATATATAAATAATTAATAAAAAATTTTTTATTAAAAATAAATTATAAATTTAATTTATATATTAAATTAATTAAATTACTTAATATATAAATGAAAATTTATTTTATATTATAAATTTATTTAAAATATTAAAATAATAATATTTTATTTTATTATAAAATTATTTTTTTTAAAATATAAAATATTTTTTAAAATTTAAAATTAATTTTATTAAATAAAATTTTAAAAATTGAATAAATTTAAATATAATATTTATTATAAATATTTTATAATTTTTATTTTTTTTTAAAAAGTTTAAGATTTATAATACGATTTTTAATATTATATCCAATAATTTTAGTTTTTAAAAAATTTCCAAATTTTAAATTATTTTTTAATTTTTTATTTGATATTTCAAAATTATTTAAATATCCTTCTACTTCATTATTCAATTTAAATGTTAAACCTTTTAAAAAAGATATAATTTTGCCTTTTACTATTGATTTATTTTTATTTTCATTTAAATATTTATTAAATGGATCTTCATTTAATTGTTTAATTCCTAATGAAATACGTTCTTTTTTAGCATCAACTTGTAAAACAAAACATGAAATTTTATCACCTTTTTTATAACTAATAGTTGATTTATCATAAGATATTTTCCAAGAAATATCTGATAAATGTACCAAACCATCTATACCTTTATCTAAACCAACAAAAATTCCAAAATCAGTTATAGATTTAATTTTACCTTCTACTATATCACCTATATTAATATATTTTGAAAATTCTTTCCATGGATTTTTTTTACACTGTTTTATTCCTAAAGATATACGACGACGTTTTTCTTCTATATTTAATACCATTATTTCTATATTATCGTTTATTTTTACTACTTTTGAAGGATGAATATTTTTATTGGTCCAATCCATTTCAGAAATATGTACTAATCCTTCAATACCTTCTTCTATTTCTACAAAACAACCATAATCTGTTAAGTTAGTAACTCTACCATTTCTTTTACATCCCTTTGGATATTTATTTAAAATAGATATCCAAGGATCTATACCTAATTGTTTTAATCCTAAAGATACTCTTGTACGTGTTTTATCAAATTTTAAAATTTTAACAATTATTTTATCTCCTAAATTAATAATTTCAGTAGGATGTTTTATACGTCTCCAAGATATATCAGTTATATGTAATAAACCATCAATACCACCCATATCAATAAAAGCACCATAATCAGTAATGTTTTTAATAATACCTTTGACTTTTTGACCTTCTTTTAATTTTTTTATGATTTTACTTCTTTCAACATTATTTTCATTCTCAATAATTTCTTTACGAGAAACAACTATGTTATTTCTTTTTTTATCTATTTTAATTACTTTGAAATCAAAATTTTTACCTTCTAAATTTATTGTATTTTTTAAAGGATGAATATCGACTAAAGAACCAGGAAGAAAAGCACGTATATTGTTAATCTCTACTGTAAAACCACCTTTAACTTTACCATTAATAGTTCCAACAACTGGTTTAGATTTTTTATATGATTTTTCTAACATTAACCAATCTGCATGTCTCTTTGCTTTTTCTCTAGATATTAAAGTTTCACCAAAACCATCTTCTAATGATTCTAATGAAACATCAACTTCATCACCAATTTTAATTTCTAATTCTCCTTGATCATTAAGAAATTGTTCAATATTTATTACAGATTCAGATTTTAAACCAGTATCTAAAATTACTACATCTTTTAATATAGATATAACATTTCCTTTAATAATTGAACCAGGTTTAATTTTTATTTCTTTCATTGATTTTTCTAATAATTTATAAAATGATTCTGTCATATTTTTATTATTCTTTATATTTTTAATAAATTATATCTTTTATTTAAGATATGATTTATTTGTTAATAAAATATTTAATTTTTTTTTAAAATTAAATATATAATATTTATTTAAAATTAAATTTCAAATATTTTTAATTTATAAATAATTTTAAACATAAGGATCATTGTATCCAATATTTTTCATTATTTTAGATTCTAAATTTTCCATATAAATAGTTTTTTTATGTATTATATGATTATGTCCTAAAAGATGTAGTAAACCATGAATAAATATATGTGCCCAATATGATTTTAAATTTTTTTTTTGTTTTTTTGATTCTAAATATAATAATTCTTTGCATATAACTAAATCACCTATAAATAAAGTTTTAAAATCTTTAGGTGGTTCAAAAGGAAAAGATATAATATTAGTAGGTATATTTTTACCTCTAAAGTTTAAATTTAAAACTCTACTTTCTTCTTTTTCTACAATACGTATTGTAATTTTTGATAATTTTTTAATATTAATTAAATCACATTTAACCCAATTTAAAAAATCATTTTTATTAGGAATCCAATTATTTTTATTACAAGCTATTTGAATATTTAAAATTATTTTTTTCATATAATTTATTTAAATTAAATATTTAAAAATATTATTTTTTATTAATTTTTAATATATTAATTTTTAATATTTTATTTTATTTGAGAAAAATCAACTAATTTTAACATTAAATTATATAATTTATATAATAAAGTAATTCTATTAGAACGTAAATAATAATTTTTAGAAATAATAATAACATTATTAAAAAATGCAAATATTGATTTATTAATTTTAATAATTTCTAATATAGCATCATAGTAATTAAAATTACAAATCATTGAATTTACTTTTTTAATTAAATTTAATGAATCATATGCTAAATTTATTTCATTTGGATCAATTAACATAGATATATCTATACAATTTTTTGAAATATTTACATTTTTAAATAAAATATTATGTATTCTTTTATTAATTTTTATTAAATATTTAATTTTTTTTAAATTATAAATTTTATTAATTATTTTTAATCTTAAATAAAAATCTTTGAGGTATTTTTTACTTTTTATTAAAGATTTAATTATTTTTTTTTTATATCCTTTTTTATTATAAAAAATTATTAATCTTAATAAAATAAAATTTATAACATTAATTACAAATTTTTCTGGATTTATTATTTTATTTTTATATAAATAAGCTGATTTGTATACCAATGAATTTATATTAATATTTAATTTTCTTTCTATTATTATTCTTAATATACCTAATACCGATCTTCTAATATAAAATAAATCTTTTTTACCATTTGGAACTTTTTTAATTAAAAAAAAACCTATTATGTTATCAATTTTATCTGCTATTGATACAGAACAAGATACTAAATTATTTGGAATTTTATCTTTTGAAAAACGTGGATAATATTGTTCCTTTTGAGCAATATATATTAATTTTTTTTCTTTATCATTTTTAGCATAATTCATTCCTATTATGCCTTTCATATCATTAAATTCACAAACCATTTTTGTAACTAAATCACATTTAGATAATAAACCAGCTCTTTCAGATTGTTTAATATCTGCACCAATTTTTTTTGCTATCCATGAAGATAATTTTTTTATTCTATAACTTTTTTCTTTTAATGTTCCAAGTTTATCTTGAAATAAAACTAAATTTAAATCTTTTAATCTTTCTTCTAATTTTTTTTTTTTATCAATATTTAAAAAAAAATTTACATCTGAAAATTTATAATTAATAACATTTGCATGATCTAATATAATTTTTTTATTATAATTTGATACAATATTAATAATAAATATAAAATAATTTAATAATTCACCATTAAAATTATAAATAGGAATATATTTTTTATATGATTTAATAATAAATATTAATATTTCATATGGAATAGATAAAAATTTTTTTTTAAATTTTGATATTAAAATTACAGGCCATTCTACTAATGAATTAACTTCTTCTATACATTTTTTACTTATATATATTTTATATTTTAATTTATTTGTAAATTTATTTATTTCTTTTAAAATATATTTTTTTCTTTGTAAATAATCAACAATAATACATCCTTTATAAAATAATAAATTTTTATATTGTTCTGCATGTTTTATATAAATAATTTTATTACCATTTAATTTATGTACGTATATTATACGATCTGAATATATTCCAAATATTTTTCCATATATTACTATATCATCTAACATTAAAGTAATTGTACGAACTGGTCTAATAAATTTTATATTATTATTATTCCATTTCATAATTTTTAAATAAATCATATTATTTATAGATTTTTTTACAATATTATAAAGTAATTTACTTATATTTTTTCTTTTTATTATTGATTTATAAAAAAACCAATTTCCTTTATTATTAAAAATTTTTAAAGATTTTTTAATATTAATTCCTATTTTTTTTGCCCATTTTTTAGATTCTTTTGAATATTTATTTAATTTGTAAAAATTTTCTTTAATATATGGACCTTTATTTTTAATATAAAAATTTAATTCTTTATAAATTATTTCATTTATCTTTATTGCAATACGATATGGTGTAGCAAACCAATATATTTTATTATATAAAATATTATAATTATTAAATTCATTTTTAATATAAAACTTAAAATTTTTAGCAAAATATTTAAGTTTTTTTTGAGGTAATTCTTCTGTACCAATTTCAATTAAAAAAGTATGTTTATTCATTATTTTACTTATAATAATTATTATTACACATAGGAAAATTTAATGATTTTCTGAAAAAAAAATAAGATTCAGCAATAGATTTTGTTAAATTTTTTATTTCTAAAATATATCTTTTTCTTTCATATAAAGAAAGTATATTTCTAGCATCTAATAGATTAAAATTATGAATTGCTTTCAATGCAAGTTCGTATGATGGAATTATAAGAGGATGTTTTTTATTAATTAATTTTTCTGATTCTTTTTTATATTTTTTAAAATTATTTAATATAAATTTTATATTTGAATATTCAAAATTATATTTTGAAATTTCTATTTCGTTTTGATAAAATAAATCACCATATGTGATTTTTCCTGATAATCCATAACTCCATATTAATTTATAAATATTATTTACATTTTGTATATTCATACATAAACGTTCAAGTCCATAAGTAATTTCTACTAAAATAGGATTACATTTAAAACTTCCTACTTGTTGAAAATATGTAAATTGAGTAATTTCTATACCATTTAGTAAAACTTCCCATCCTATTCCCCAAGCTCCTAATGTTGGATTCTCCCAATTATCTTCTACAAATATTAAATCATTAATATTTAAATTTAAACCTACATATAATAATGATTCTAAATATATATCTTTAATATTATTTAATGAAGGTTTAATTATAACCTGTAATTGATAATAATTATTTAATCTATTTGTATTTTTACCATATCTTCCATCAGATGGTCTTCTTGTAGATTGAATATAAATTGCTGAAATTGGTTCAGGTCCAATAGATTTGAGATAAGTTATAGGATGAGAAGTACCAGCACCAACTTCAATATCTATTGGTTGAATTAATATACAACCATGATTAATCCAGAAATTTTGAAGAGATAATATTAAATCTTGAAATGTTTTTTTTTTATTTTTTTTCATATATTATATTATAATTAATTTAATTAAATTAATAAATAATATATTATTTATTAATTTATTTTTATGTTTTATTTAAATTTTAAAAAATTAAAATTAAATAATTTTTAAAAATTAGAACTTTTTGGAATTCTAGGAAAAGGAATTACATCACGAATATTTTTTAATCCTGTTATATACATTATTAATCTTTCAAAACCTAAACCAAAACCTGAATGAGGTACAGTTCCATAAAGTCTTAAATCACGATACCAATAATATTCTTTTTTATTAATTTTCATTTCTTTTAATCTTATATCTAATTCATTTAAACGTTCTTCACGTTGAGAACCACCAATAATTTCACCAATATTAGGAACTAATAAATCCATTGAGGCAACAGTATTATTATCTTTATTAATTCTCATATAAAAAGCTTTTATATATTTAGGATAGTCTCTTATAATAATAGGAGATTTAAAATAAATTTCTGTTAAGTATTTTTCATGTTCAAATGATAAATCTTTACCATAAATAATTTTGTTTTTAAAATTAAAATTATTTTTTTTTAAAATTTTTATTATTTCATTATATTCAATTTGTAAAAAATCTAAATTTAAAAATTTTTTTAATCTAATAAATATTTTTTTGTCTATTTTATTATTAAGAAAAATAATATCTTCTTCTCTTTCGTTTATTACTGAATTTATTATATATTTAATCATATTTATAGATAATAATATTATATCATCTAATGTATAAAATGCAACTTCAGTTTCAATCATCCAAAATTCAGAAAGATGTCTATTTGTATTTGAATTTTCAGCTCTAAAAACAGGACCAAAAGTATATATTTTTGATAAAGCACAAGCATAACTTTCACAATTTAATTGACCAGAAACTGTTAAAAATGATTCTTTACCAAAAAAATCTTTTTTGTAATTTACTTCTTTTTTTTTTATTAAAATATTATTTAAATCTAATGTTGATACTCTAAATCTTTTACAAGAACATTCAGCATTGGAAGATGTTATTAATGGAGAAGCTAACCAAAAAAAACCATTTAAATCCATAAATTTATGTATTGCTTTTGATACACTATGTCTTATTCTTGTTACAGATCCTATTAAATTAGTTCTTGGTCTAAGATGTGATACTTCTCTAAGATATTCTAAACTATGTTTTTTAGAAGAAATTGGATAATTATAAGGATTATTAACCCATCCTATTAAATTAACTGAATCAGCAATTATTTCATATTTTTGATTAATTCCTATAGAATTTACAATTTTACCTTCAACAGAAATAGAACATCCAGATGTTAATTTTAAAATAACATTTTTATAATTAAATATTTTTTTTTTAACTACAATTTGAATAGAAGAAAAACATGAACCATCATAAAGAGATATAAACGATATTCCTAATTTTGAATTTCTTCTATTTCTTACCCATCCTTTTACAATTATTTTTTTATTTATTGGTATTAAACCTTTAATTAAATCTACAATATAAACAATTTTCATATTATTATCTCTTAATTTATATATAATAATTAATTAAATTATTTTAAAATATTTAAACTTTTAATAAATTTGTATTATAATATATATATAATATAATATATAAATAAAATTTATAATTAAAATATTTTTAAAATTTTATAAAAATTAATATTTAATATAAATTAAAATTTAAAGGTATAAAAATGATTTTTAATAAATTAGTCTTAATAAGACATGGTGAAAGTTTATGGAATAAAAAAAATAAATTTACTGGATGGACTGATATTGATTTATCTAAAAATGGTAAAAATGAAGCTAAAAATGCAGGAAAAATATTAAAAAATAAGGGATTTATATTTGATATAGCATATACATCAATGTTGACTAGAGCTATACATACTTTATGGATTTTATTATATAAATTAAAAATAACATGGATACCTGTTATAAAATCTTGGCGTTTAAATGAAAGACACTATGGATATTTACAAGGTATGAATAAAGATTTAGCATGTATAAAATATGGAATAGAAAAAGTAAAAAAATGGCGCAGAGGTGTTAATGATTTACCACCGAAAATAAATAAAAATGATGAAAGATTTCCTGGAAATGATAAAAGATATATAAATATAAATAAGAATAAATTACCTTTATCTGAAAGTTTATTATTAACTATTAATAGAATTAATCCATATTGGAAAAAAATAATTTTACCAAAAATAAAAAATGGTTCAAAAATTATTATTGTAGCTCATGGTAATTCTATTAGGGCATTAATTAAAATAATTGATAATTTAAATGAAGAAAATATTTTAAAATTAGATATACCTACTGCCAAGCCTTTAATTTATGAATTTGATAATAATATCAAATCTATTAAAAATTATTATATTTAAAATTATATTATTTTAATTTTTCTTTAATTCTTGCTGATTTTCCTTTACGATCTCTAATATAATAAAGTTTAGATTTACGTACAATTCCATATTTTTTTATTGATATTTGTTTTATAATATTTGAATTTGTTTCAAAAACTCTTTCAATTCCTTCACCATTAGATATTTTACGAACAGTAAATGAAGAACTTATACCCCTATTTCTTTTAGCAATAACAATACCCTCAAAAGTTTGAATACGTTTTTTATTACCTTCAATTATAAATATTTTAATTTCTATTAAATCTCCTGTTCTAAATAAAGGTATTTTTTTATTAATAAATTTATTTTCAAATTTATTTATTATTTTGTTCATATTTAATTATGTCCTATTTTAATTTATTTAAAATAAATAAATTAATATAATATAATAAAAATTATATATAAATATTATTTTAAAATAAATATTTTATTATTTTTATAATTATATAATGTTAAATTTATTTATTTTAAATAATTAATAAAATAATTATTATTATTAAAATTTAAATATTTAATTAATACATATTAAAATAATATTTTTATAATAAAAAAATTTAATAAAATAAATATTATTAAAATATATATTAATTAATATAATTAATATTAATTTTAATAAAATTAATATATTATTAATAATATATATTTTTATTAATTTTAATATAAATTAATTTATAATTTATAAATAAATAATTTATATATAAAAAAAAAGTTATTTTTTATTAAATTAAAAATACATTAATATTTAATTATAAAGTTTTAAAATATTTTTTATAAAAATAAAATAATATTTTTTTAATAAAATAATAAATATTATATTTTTAATAAAATTTAATATTAAAATAATTTATTTCTAATATTATATTAATAATATTTTTAATATTATTATATAATATATAATTAATATTATAATTTTAAAAAATATTATGTTATAAAAAATAATTATTAATAAATTTTTAATATTAAATAATTTTTTTTTTAAAATTAATTAAATTTTTATTTTAATAAAATAAAATTATTTATTTAAATAAATATTATTTATATATTAATATTATTTATTTTATTATGTTTTAATATAAAAGAAACTCTTCTAGACACAATTGCTCCTATACTAATCCAATAATTTATACGATCTAAATTAAAATAAATTTTTTTTTTATTTTTTTTATCTTTTGGGTCAAAAAAACCTAAACGTTCAATAAATTTTCCATCTCTAGGATTTCTTGAATCTGTTACTACTATTTTATAATATTTATTTTTTTTAGATCCAATTCTAGTTAAACGAATTATTACCATAATATTCCTTATATTTAAAATATTTTTTATAATTAAAATTATAAAATTTAAAATTTTAAAAAATTATTTAAAATTAAATATATTTAAATATATAAATAATTTTTAAATTAATAATATAAATATTATATTATATATAAATTAATAATTTAATTCTATTGTTAATTTTTAAAAAAATTAATATAAATTAATTTATATAAAAATTTATATTTTTTTAAAATAATTAATATTAAAATAAATAAAATTTATAAATATATATTAAATATTAATAGGAATTTAAATAATGATTATAGATAATAAAAAAAAAAAATCTTTAAAAGACGTATTGATACAAATTGAAAAACAATTTGGAAAAGGCTCTATAATGAGACTTGGAGATGATAGATCAATGGATGTTGAAACAATTTCTACAGGATCACTTTCTTTAGATATTGCATTAGGTACAGGAGGTTTGCCTTTAGGTAGAATTGTTGAAATATATGGACCAGAATCATCTGGTAAAACAACTTTGACATTACAAATTATATCTACATTTCAAAAAGAAAAAAAAATTTGTGCTTTTATAGATGCAGAACATGCTTTGGATCCAATATATGCTAAAAAAGTTGGAGTCGATATTGATAATCTTATTTGTTCACAACCAGATAATGGAGAACAAGCTTTAGAAATTTGTGATTCTTTAACAAGATCTGGATCAGTAGATTTAATAATTGTAGATTCTGTAGCAGCTCTTACACCTAAAGCAGAAATTGATGGAGAAATAGGTGATTCACATATGGGTTTAATAGCAAGAATGATGAGTCAAGCAATGAGAAAATTATCTGGAAATTTAAAAAACCATAATACTCTTTTAATATTTATAAATCAAATACGTATGAAAATAGGTTTAACATATGGAAATCCAGAAACAACTACTGGTGGTAATGCATTGAAATTTTATTCATCAGTTAGATTAGATATTAGACGTATAGGATATATAAAAAAAGGTGATGTAATAATAGGTAATAATACTAGAGTTAAAGTAATTAAAAACAAAATATCAGTACCTTTCAAACAAGCAGAATTTCAAATTATTTATGGTATGGGTATTAATATTATTAATGAACTAATAGATATTAGTTTAAATTATAATTTAATTGAAAGATCTGGATCTTGGTATAGTTATAATGGTAAAAAAATAGGACAAGGTAAAATAAATGTTCAAAAATTTTTAAAATCTAAACCAGAAATATATAAAAAAATTTACAATAAAATAAGAAAAATTATTTTTAAAAAATAATTTTTTAATTATATATATAATATATTAAATTTTTAAAATAAAAAAATTTATAAACTATATTTAATTAATATAAATATTTTATTTTATAAATTTATATTTAATAAATTATATATTATTTATATTTAAATATTTATTTAAAATAATTATTAAATATTATAATTTTATTATAATTAATTTTTTATAAATTGAGAAATATATGATAAAAAGTATTTATAAAATACGTAAAAAATTTATAAATTTTTTTAAAATTAAAAATCATAAAATAATTAAAGGAAGTTCTCTTTTAATAAATGATAATAAATCAATTATGTTTACAAATTCAGGAATGAATCAATTTAAAAATGTTTTTTTAAATCAAAATAATTTTCCTTATAAAAGAGTTGTAACATCTCAAAATTGTTTTAGAGCTGGTGGAAAACATAATGATTTAGAAAATGTAGGTTATACATCACATCATCATACATTTTTTGAAATGCTTGGTAATTTTAGTTTTAATGATTATTTTAAAAAAGAAGCAATTATTTTTGCATGGGAATTATTAACAGATAAAAAATGGTTTAATATACCTAAAAATAAACTTATAGTAACATACTATTATAAAGATTATGAAACATATAAAATATGGTTAAATGAAATAAAATTACCAAAAAAAAAAATAATTTCAATTGGAGATAATAATTTAGGCAAAAATATCTCTGATAATTTTTGGCAAATGGGTGAAACAGGTCCTTGCGGACCATGTTCAGAAATATTTTATGATAGAGGTAAAAATATTTCTGGTAATAAACCTGGTAATAAAAAAAATACTGGTAATAGATATATAGAAATATGGAATTTGGTTTTTATACAATTTAATAAACAATATAATGGAAATTTAATAAAATTAAATAAACCTTATGTAGACACAGGAATGGGTCTTGAAAGAATGGCTTCAGTATTACAAAAAGTTGATTCAAATTTTAAAATTGATATTTTTGAAAAAATTATATTATCTATATCAAATATTTTAAATATTAAAAATACTAATAATAAATCTTTTCTTGTCATAGCAGATCATATAAGATCATGTTTTTTTTTAATAAATGATGGCTTAATTCCTTCAAATGAAGGAAAAGGTTATGTTCTTAGACGTATAATTAGAAGAGCTATAAGACATGGTAAAATTTTAGGAAGTAAAAAACCATTTTTATATAAAATAATATCAGATTTAATATATATTATGAAAATAAAATCAATGAAAATTATTTCTAATAAAAATAAAATAGAAAAAATTATATTTACAGAGGAAAAAAAATTTGAAAAAACTATAAATATAGGATTAAAATTATTAAATAAAGAAATAAATAATATGAAAAGTAAAATACTAAATGGTAATATTGTTTTTAAACTTTATGATACTTATGGTTTTCCAATAGATTTAATAAAAGATGTATGTAAAGAAAAAAAAATAAGTATAGATGAAAATATTTTTAATATTAAAATGAATGAACAAAAAAAAAGATCAATTAAAAAAAGTTTTTATAAATAAATAAAATTTATATTAAAAAAATTTAATTATAATTTTTATAATATTACAATTATATTTTATTTAAAAAATTATTAAAGTAATTTTTATAACTAATTTATTTTTAAAATATTATAAAAATTTTTATTAAAATAAATAAATATTTATAATTTATTTATAAAATAAAAACATTTATAATAAATTAAATATTAAATATAATAAATTTATAAATTTATTTATTAATTAAATAATTAAATAAAATTTTTATTAATTTAATTATATTAAAAATATATTTAAATATAAATTTAATGTTTTTAAAAAAATAAAATTTATATAATTTATAATTATATTTATATAAATTAAATATTTAATATTTAATAATTAATATTAAAATTTGTTAAAATATTTGATTTTATAAAAATTATAAAAAATAAATTAAATTATTTATACTTATTGTAATAAAATACAAATTTAAATAAATTATAATTTATATTATTAAATATATATTTAATTATATAAAATTTTTTATAATTTATATATTATTAATATTTAAATAAAAAATAATTATTAAATATTGATTTATGTATAAAAATTTTAAAATATATAAAATATTATAAAAAATATAAATAAATATTAATTTATAATACATTGACAATTTAATTAATAAATTTAATATTTTATAAAATATTAAAAATATTTTAAATTATTAAAGGTGAGATGGCCGAGAGGTTTAAGGCACTCCTTTGCTAATGGAATATACAGTTTTAAACTGTATCGAGGGTTCAAATCCCTCTCTCACCTAAATTCAAATACACCATTAAATAAGTTATATATAATACTTTGATAAGAACCCAAAGGTCATAGGTTCGAATCTATTTATTAACTAAATTTAAATGCACCCGTAGCTCAGTTGGATAGAGCACTCGGCTACGAACCGAGAGGTCACAGGTTCAAATCCTTTCGGGTGCTTTAATAATTAAAAACTAAATTAAATAATATAATTTTTAAAAATTTTTATAAAAAATATTTATTTTTTTAAATAAAATATAGAGTTGTAAAATTATGTTAAAAAATAAAATAAATTTTTCAAATTATGATAAAAAAATTTGGAATGCAATAAAAGAAGAAAAAATAAGACAAGAAAATAATATACAATTAATTGCTTCAGAAAATTATGCTAGCTGTAGAGTAATGTATGCACAAGGATCATGTTTAACTAATAAATATGCAGAAGGATATCCAGGAAAACGTTATTATGCAGGATGTAAAAATGTAGATTTTATAGAAACATTAGCAATTAAAAGAGCTAAAAAATTATTTTCTGCTGATTATGCAAATGTTCAACCTCATTCTGGATCACAAGCAAATTTTGCAGTATATACAGCATTACTTAATCCTGGAGATACAATTATAGGAATGAAAATTTCACATGGGGGACATATAACACATGGTTCACCAGTTAATTTATCAGGTAAAATATATAAAGTAATAAATTATGGATTGGATTGTAAAGAAAAAATAAATTATTCTGAATTATATTCAATATCTAAGATTTATAAACCTAAAATGATTATAGGAGGATTTTCTTCATATTCTAGAATTATTAATTGGAAGAAAATGCGTAAAATTGCTGATGAATTTAATTCTTATTTATTAGTTGATATTGCTCATGTATCTGGATTAATAGCAGCAGGTTTATATCCTAATCCAATTAAATATAGTCATGTAGTAACTACAACAACTCATAAAACTTTAGCTGGTCCTAGAGGTGGTATAATTTTAGCTAAAAATGGAAATAAAAATTTGTATAAAAAATTAAATGATGCTGTATTTCCATGCACACAAGGAGGTCCATTAATGCATGTTATAGCAGCTAAAGCTATAGCTTTAAAAGAAGCTATGGATTTAAAATTTATTAAATATCAAAAACAAGTTATTAAAAATTCTAAACATATGGTATCAATATTTTTATTAAATAATTTTAAAATTGTATCTGGTGGAACAGATAATCATTTATTTGTATTAGATTTATCTAATAAAAATATTACAGGTAAAGATGCTTGTAGTATTTTAAGCTTAGCAAATATAATTGTAAATAAAAATTTAATTCCAAATGATTTATTAAAACCTTATTACACATCTGGTATACGTATAGGAACTTCTGCTATTACAAGAAGAGGATTTAAAGAATATCAAGTTGAAAAAATTTCTAAATGGATATGTAATATATTAAATGATATAAATAATAAAATATTAATTAAAAATATTAAAAATAAAGTTATTAACTTATGTTATAAATATCCAATTTATTAGATATATTTAAAATTAAATAAATTTATAAATCAGTATCTATTAATATTAATAAAGCAGCATTTCCACCAAATTTATTTGGTGCTCTATGAAAACTTTTTATATAAGGATTATTTGCAAGCCAAAAAGGTATTTTATTTTTAAGAATAAATTTTCCATATCCATGAATAATACAAGCACAGTTAATATAATCTGTTCTGCATTTTTTAATTAAAGCGCTTAATTCTAATTTTGCTTGTATTTTTGTCATTCCATGCATATCTAAAATTATATTTGGATAATAATATCCTTTTTGTAATTTCTTCATTTCACATGATCTTACATCATTACGAACATATCTTGTTGGTCCGTTATATTTTGTAATATTATTACAATCATCATAAAAATTAAAATATTGTTTTTTTTTAAAAGTTTTATTTTTTTTATATGATTTAACTGATTTTTTAGAAATATAATTATTTTTTTTAAAATTTTTTTTATATAAATACTTTTTATTAATCATTTCTTTTTTAAAAAAAAATATTTCATCTTTTAATATATAAAAATTTTTTTTCATTTTGATTAATTTCCTTAAAATATTATTAAAATTTAAAAAATTAAATTTAAATTTAAAAAATTAAATTAAAATAGAGATTTTATGATAAATATTAAAAATATTATATTATATCTTAATACAATACAAGATTTTATTAGATGGACATTAAGTAAATTTAATTCTTCAAATTTATATTATGGTCATGGAACAAATAATTCATTAGATGAATCTTTAAATTTAATAATGAATAGTTTATTTATTCCTGCTAATTTTGGAAAAGAAATTTATAAATCAAATTTAATATTATCAGAACGTAAATTAATTATTAAAAGAGTTATTAAAAGAATTTATAAAAAAATTCCTGTTGCTTATTTAATTAATAAGTCATATTTTTGTTATTTAGAATTTTATATAGATAATCGTGTTTTTATACCAAGATCACCTATTGGTGAAATTATTATTAATAAATTTAAAAACATTAAAAATAAAAATCCTGAAAATATATTAGATCTTTGTACAGGGAGTGGTTGTATAGCTATATCTTGTGCTTATGTTTATCCTAAATCAAAAATTGATGCATCTGATATTTCTTTAAGTGCTTTATCAGTTGCTAAAAAAAATATAAAAATACATGGAATGAAAAAAAGAATAAATATTATTTGTTCTGATTTATTTAACAATATTAATAAAAAATTATATGATTTAATAATTACTAATCCTCCATATGTAAATAAAAAAGAGATTAATAATCTACCTTATGAATTTAATCATGAACCTTTAATTAGTTTATATGCTGATATAGATGGTTTAACATTTATAAAACGTATTTTATTATCATCATTTAAATTTTTATCAAAAAATGGAATTCTTATTTGTGAAGTAGGAAATAATATAGCAAATGTTATTAGTCTTTATCCAAAATTACCTTTTAGATGGTTAAAATTTAAAAAAGGTGGATATGGTGTTTTTATTTTAAATAAAAAAGATTTAAATTTAAAAAAATAATTTTTTTAAATTATTTATTATAATTATAAATTTATAAATAAATAGTGAGTTATTTATGTTATTAAATAAAAAAAAAGTAATAGTAGGAATGTCAGGAGGTGTTGATTCTTCTGTTGCAGCTTTTTTACTTAAAAAAAAAGGATATTTAGTAGAAGGATTATTTATGAAAAATTGGGAAGAGGATGATAATGAAAAATATTGTAATTCTTATAAAGATTTATTAGATGTTATAAATGTATGTAATAAACTTAAAATAAAACTTAATACTATTAATTTTTCTTTTGAATATTGGAACAATGTTTTTATTAAATGTTTAAAACTTTATAATAGTGGAATAACACCAAATCCAGATATTTTATGCAATAAAGAAATAAAATTTAACTTATTTTTAAAATTTGCTATAAAAAATTTAGAAGCTGATTTTATAGCTACAGGACATTATGTAAGAAAACATATAATTAACAAAAAAAATTATTTATTAAAAGGTGTAGATAAAAATAAGGATCAAAGTTATTTTTTATATAATTTAGGAAAACAACTTAATTATTGTTTATTTCCTATAGGTGATTTTAATAAAAAAAAAATAAGAAAAATAGCAAAAAAAGCAGGTTTAATTAATGCATATAAAAAAGATTCTACAGGTATTTGTTTTATAGGAAACAAAAAATTTAATATATTTATAAGTAAATATTTAAATAAAAAACCTGGATTAATTGTTTCTGATAATAATAAAAAATTAGGAATGCATAAAGGATTAACTTATTATACTTTAGGTCAAAGAAAAGGAATTGGTATTGGTGGTGTTAAAAATTTAAATCAATATCCATGGTATGTAATAGAAAAAGATATTAAAAATAATAATCTTATTGTATCTCAAAAAAAACATCATCCTAAAGTTATGTCTATTGGAATTATAGTTAAAAATATACATTGGATTAATAAAAAAAATATTAAAAATTTTTTTTTTGTAAAGTTAAAACAAGGTATAGACAAAATGATATAGAATGTTTTGTTAAAAAAAAAAATGAAAAAATTATAAATGTAAGTTTTATACATCCTATATGTTCAGTAAATCCAGGTCAATCTGCTGTTTTTTATTTATATGAAACATGTTTAGGTGGAGGTATTATTAAAAATATTATAAAATTATCAAATTATAATATTTTATAATTTTTAAAAATTAAATTTTTTAAATTTATTTATTTTTTTTATAAATTATTAATATTACAGGGGCGGAGAGATTTGAACTCTCAACTTCTGGTTTTGGAGACCAGCGCTCTTCCATTTGAACTACGCCCCTAAATTTTATAATAATTTTATATTAAAACAAAAATTTTTTTTTTACAACTATTAAATATAATTTTAATAATAATATTATAAGATGTATATATGAAATTAAATGATAAAAACTTAATATGGATAGATATGGAAATGACAGGTTTGAATCCAGAAAAAGATTATATTTTAGAAATAGCTACTGTTGTAACAGATTATAAATTATCTATTTTATCAGAAGGCCCTTCTATTGTAATACATCAATCAGATTATAAATTATCTATGATGAATAAATGGAATATTAATACTCATACTAAAAGTGGATTAATTAATGAAATACGTTGTAGTAAAATAAATGAAAAAAAAGCTATGTATAAAACTATTAATTTTTTATCTAAATGGGTTCCTTATGGAATATCACCTATATGTGGAAATAGTATATATAATGATCGTAAATTTTTATTTAAATATATGAGATTATTGGAAAATTATTTCAATTATAGATGTATTGATGTAAGTTCTTTAAAAGAACTTGTTATAAGATGGAAGCCTGAAATTTTAAATAAATTTAAAAAAAATAACAAACATAGATCAATATATGATATATATGATTCTATATATGAATTATCTATTTATAGAAAATATTTTATAAATTTATAATTAATTTTATAAAAATTTAATATTTTTAAATTTTTTATAAAAATTTATTAAATTAATATTTTTAATATCATTATTAATAATATTTTTTTTATTTATTTTTTTAAAAATTTTATTTGATAATTTTTTACCTAATTCAACGCCCCATTGATCAAAACTATAAATATTTAATAAAATACCTTGAGTAAAAATTTTATGTTCATAAAGTGATATTAAAGCTCCTAAATTATAAGGATTTATTTCACTTAATAAAATTGAATTAGTAGGTCTATTTCCTTCAAAATATTTAAAATTAGATAAATTTATATTTGTATTTATTATTTTTTCTTTATTTATATTTTTTATTTTTTTATTATATGATGAATTACCAAAAGCAAGAGCCTCCGTTTGAGCAAAAAAATTAGATAATAATTTTTCATGATGTTCAGAAATTTTATTATGGCTTAAAGCAGGAGCTATAAAGTCACAAGGTACTATTTTTGTACCTTGATGAATAAGTTGATAAAATGAATGCTGTCCATTTGTTCCAGGCTCTCCCCATATTATTGGACCTGTTTGATAATTTAAAAAGTTACCATTTCTATCAATATATTTACCATTAGATTCCATATTTACTTGTTGAAAATAAGAAGAAAAACGATGCATATAATTATCATAAGGTAAAATTGCTTCTGTTTCAATATTATAAAAATTATTATACCAAATTCCTATTAAAGCTAAAATTACAGGTATATTTTTATTAAATTTAGTATTTAAAAAATGAACATCCATATCATGAGCACCATTCAATATTTTTTCAAAATTTTCAAAACCAATAGATAAAGCAATTGATAAACCTATTGATGACCATATTGAATATCTTCCTCCAACCCAATCCCAAATTTCAAACATGTTTTTAGAATCAATACCAAATTTATTTACTAATTTTTTATTTGTAGATAATGCAATAAAATGTTTTTTTATATATTTTTTTTTTATAGCAAAACTCATAAACCAGCAAAGAGCACTATTTGCATTAGTCATAGTTTCTTCAGTTGTAAATGTTTTTGAAGCTATTAAAAACATAGTAGTTTCAGGATTAAGATTTTTTACTACTTCAATAAAATTAGTTCCATCAATATTAGAAATATAATGAATATTAAGATGATTTTTATAATATTTTAAAGATTCATTGATCATATAAGGTCCTAAATAAGAACCTCCAATACCAATATTTACTATATCTGTAATTGATTTATTTGTATATCCTTTCCATATTCCTTTAATTACCATATTACAAAATTTTTTCATTCTATATAAAATTAAATTTATATCTATCATAATATTTTTTCCATTTATATTAATTGGAATATTAAAACGATTTCTTAATGCTATATGCAATACTGCACGATTTTCTGTTTTATTTATATATTTTCCTTCAAACATTGATAAAATTGATTCTTTCAAACAACATTCATTAGATAAATTTATTAAAATTTTTAATGTTTTTTTTGTAATACGATTTTTTGAATAATCTATTAAAATATTATTTTTAAAAATTTTAGAAAAATGAAAAAATCTATTTTTATCTTTCAAAAATAGATCTTTTATTTTAATAAATTTCATTTTTTTAAAATGATTATTTAATTTTTTCCAAGAAACTGTATTTAAAGGATTAATATTTTTCATATATAAACTCTTTATATTAAATAAATTAAAAATTATTTTAATTTTAATTTTAAAATGTTTTTTAATTTTTAAAATAATGTTATAATTAAAATTATAATTATAAAATTTTTAAAATAAATATATTAATTTATTTAAAATTATTAATTTATTTTATATTAAATGGTGATTGTAGCTCAGTTGGCAGAGCCCTGGATTGTGATTCCAGTTGTCATGGGTTCGAATCCCATCAATCACCCATATTTTATTTATTAAACTAATTTAAATTTTAATCGGTGAGTAGCGCAGCTTGGTAGCGCAACTGGTTTGGGACCAGTAGGTCGGAGGTTCAAATCCTCTCTCGCCGATAATATTTTAAATATAAATTTAATTAAATTTATATTTTATTATTATTTAATAATTTATTTTAATTAATAAAATTAAATCAATTTATTTAATAATTCAATTTAAAGATATAATATTAACAATAAAATCAATTATTATATCTTTACTTATTTGTATTTTTATATTATGCAATCCAATATTTTTTAATAAACCATGTGTTAATTTAATTTCATTTTTATTAATATTTATACCATTTGCATTTATTTTTTTAGCTATATCTATAGCACTTATTGATCCAAATAATTTACCATTTAATCCTGACTTAGATTTAATAGTTATTTTTTTTAAATTATTAATTTTATTTAATCTTTCTATGTTATTTTTTTTTAAAATTTCTATTTTATATTTTATACTTTTTTTAATATTTGAAAAATATTTCAAGTTTTCATTTGTTGCTTGAACAGCTTTTTTAAATGGAAATAAATAATTTCTAGCATATCCAGATTTTACATTAACTTGATCACCAATTAATCCTAATTTTTTAATTTTATAAATAAGAATAACATTCATTTTATTTTCCTAATTTATATTATTAAAATTAATCTATAAACTATGATTATCAGTATATGGTAATAATGAAATATATCTAGCTTTTTTTATTGCTTTTGAAAGTTGACGTTGATATTTTGATTTTGTACCTGTAATTCTTTTAGGAATTATTTTACCACTTTCTGTTATATATTTTTTAAGTGTATCAATATCTTTATAATCAATAAAATCAATTTTTTCTGCAGTAAATCTACAAAATTTACGTCTTCTAAAATATTTAATCATAATAAAACCTATTAATTAAATTAATATAATTAAATAAAACTAAAAAATTATTTTATTTTTTTAAATTTCTAATTTTATTTTTTTTCCAATTTTTGTTTTTTTTTAATTTCATTATATATGAACTTTTTTTAATTATTTTTTTTACTTTAATAATAAAAATTCTTATAATTAATTCATTAAATTTAATATTATTTTTAATTTTTTCTAATATTTTAAAAGAAATTTCTAAATTTATTAAAAAATAATAAGCTTTTATTTCTTTATTAATATTATAAGATAAACTACGACATCCCCAATCTTCTTTTCTGTGAATAAAACCTGAATTTTTTTTAATATAATTAGTAAATTTTTCAATAATATTTAAAATTTTTTCTATTTTATAAGGTTTAAAAATAAATATTATTTCATAATGTAACAAATATTTAATCTCCTTAATTTAATTATTTAAATTTAATTTAACAAAAAAAATTAAATAAATTATTTATTTATTATATAATAAATAAATAATTTATTTAATTTTTTTTGTTAAATTAAATTTAAATAATTAAATTAAGGAG